>VGIR01000070.1 GCA_016867815.1 candidate division WOR-3 bacterium
CGATGTCGGCTCATCGCATCCTGGGGCTGAATAAGGTCCCAAGGGTTGGTCTGTTCGCCCATTAAAGCGGTACGTGAGCTGGGTTCAGAACGTCGTGAGACAGTTCGGACTCTATCCATCGTGGGCGTAGGAAACTTGAGGGGAGTCGTCCATAGTACGAGAGGACCTGGATGAACGTACCTCTGATGTACGAGCTGTCCTGCCAAGGGCACTGCTCGGTAGTCAAGTACGGAAGGGATAACCGCTGAAGGCATCTAAGCGGGAAGCCCACCCCAAGATTAGGTTTCCCGTGTGACCCCCGCAAGGGGAGTCACCCTGAAGGCTCCTGGTAGACTACCAGGTAATAGGCCACAGGTGGAAGCGCAGCAATGCGTGCAGCCGAGTGGTACTAATCAGCCGTGAGGCTTGAGATTTCGGTCTGCTTCTCCTCCTTTTACATTTTGGAGTCTGTATTTCCCGGTGGTGATACCGGAGGGGCCACACCTCTTCCCATTCCGAACAGAGACGTTAAGCCCTCCAGGGCCGATGGTACTGTGCTGGTAACGGTATGGGAGAGTAGGTCGCTGCCGGGTTTTTCTTTGGGCCGGCGCGTCCGCAACCGGAGACGCCCGCCGGCCTGAGTGTGTGGGCAGGCGGGCCGCATCAGCGGCCCGCGCCCTTTTTTTGTTGACATGAACACCGAGGGGGGTATCATCTCGACGAGTATGGCACTCGCAATGCGCTATGGAGCAGTCCGGATTCAGTCCGGACTATCCGAGTGCGTCGCGGATGCCGGCTCATCCCAAATCCAAAAAAGAGAGGAGGTGAACCCAAAAATGAACAAGAAGGGCTTCACACTTATAGAGCTTCTCGTCGTCATCCTGATCATCGGTATCCTGCTCGCCCTCATCATCCCGAACTTCGTGCTGTTCCAGGAGCGCGCTCGTCGTACTTCTGTGAAGAACAACATGCACGTCGTCCAGACGTGCCTCGAAGCGTACGCTACCGACCACAACGGCAACTACCCGAGCGACGAATCTGACTGGACCGATCCCGAGGACATCTTCTACGCGTACTTCCCGGGCGGAGACCCGATCGGAGTCGATGGCGAGGCGATCTACGGCAACGCGCCGCTCAACCCCTACACCGGCATCAAGTACAACATCGAGGACGAGGACATGCTGTATCTGACCGACTACCTCGATGAGCAGGGCCAGGCCAGCCAGAAGCGCAGCGACGACGAGGCTTGCCCGTACGCCGATCTGCCTGCGGAGAACGAACTGCAGGGTACGATCATGGTGCTCGGCTACATCTACGACACGAACCCGCTGAACGTCGTACAGGAGTACGGTATCTGCGGTTACGGTCGTGACGTATCGAACCCGATGTTCGACCGCGACGAAGTGAACGAAGAGTTCATCTACTTCGTACTTCACAACTAGCGCTACATCGGTGGCAATAGGGCGGGGCCGCGAGGCCCCGCCCGCTCTTTCCCCGGGGCAAACCGCGGTTCCGGGCCCTGTACGGCTGCGGCCAGCTTGACACCGTTGCGACCACTCCTATAATCGCTCTGCCATGGCGAGTCTCAGCGAACCAGTCATCAGCGTCACCCGGCTGAGCAAGGTCTACCGTTCCGGGTTCCGGATGAAGCGCATCCAGGCGTTGACGGACATCAGCCTGGAGGTCGAGCGCGGGGAGATATTCGGATTCCTCGGCCCGAACGGCGCGGGCAAGACGACGTTCATCAAGGTCCTCATGGGTCTGACCGAACCGACGACCGGCGGGGCGCTGGTCTTCGGACGGCCGCCCCGCGATGCGGCGGCCAAGGCAAGACTCGGGTTCCTCCCGGAGTCGCCCTACTTCTACGACCACCTGACGGCAAGGGAGTTTCTGAGTCTGGCAACCCGGCTCTCCGCGGTCCCGAAGTCTGAGGCGGCCGGTCGCATCACCGGGCTGTTGCGCCTGCTGCGCATGGAGATCGCGGCCGATGTGCAGATGCGGGGATTCTCGCGCGGCATGCTGCAGCGGATGGGAATCGCGCAGGCGCTGGTCGCCGACCCGGAGCTGGTTGTGCTGGACGAGCCGATGGGCGGGCTTGATCCGATCGGGCGCAAGGAATTCCGGGATATCATCGTCGACCTGCGCGACCGGGGCAAGACGGTCTTCTTCTCCACCCACATTCTGTCCGACGTCGAGATGATCTGCGACCGGGTCGGCATCGTCATCGAGGGCCGCATGGCGGAAGTCGGCCGGCTGAGCGAGATACTGACCGGTGAGGTCGAGTCGGTCGAAGTCACGGTCAGGGGCGTGACGGGCAAGACGCAGAAGATCCTCGAGCGCGTATCCCGTCACACTATCAAGTCGGGTGACGAGCTGCTCTTGACGGTCAAGAGCGAAGAGGAGGTAGAGAAGATCATGGCCATCTGCCGCGAGGTCGGCGGCATCCGGGTGGTCGGCATCGTGCCGCACCGGCCGACGCTCGAAGACTACTTCATGGCGCACGTCGCGCAGGCCGGGAGGAAGCCGTGATCGAACGGGTCTCCGGAATTGCCCTGAACACGTTCCGCGAGTCGATCCGGGACAAGGTGCTCGTCACCCTGATCGTCTTCGCAGTGCTGGTCATGGGCAGCGCCCGGGTGATCCAGCCCCTGGCGCTCGGCGAAGAGGCCAAGATAGTCAAGGACCTCGGTCTCTCGGCCATCACCTTGTTCTGCGTGCTCATATCCATTCTGGTCGGGGGCCGAATCGTGTACCGGGAAGTCGAGAAGCGCACCATCTACATCATACTTGCCAAGCCGGTACGGCGCTGGGAGTTCATACTGGGCAAGTACCTGGGCTTGATGGCGGTGTTGGTCGTCAGCCTGGCGGTGATGACCGCGGCCTTCTACGCGATCCTGCTCGTCCTGGGCGTGGGGGCCCCGCTCTACCTGATGCTGGCAGTGCTGATGACGCTGTTCCAGCTCGCCATCCTGACCGCGGTCGCCGTCCAGTTCTCGACTTTCTCGACGCCGATCACCGGCGCCGTCTTCACGTTCGCCGTCTACTTCGTGGGCCACCTGTTGAGGGACCTGAAGCTGCTGGCGGCGATGAATCCGTCGCCGGTCGTCAAGGTGGTAAGCTACATCTTATACTATGCGCTGCCCAACTTGGGGAATTTCAATATCCGGCCGGAGGTCGTCTACGGCGCGCCGCTGGATCCACTGGCGCTGCTCTTCTCCGGGTTGTACGCCCTGGTCTACACCGCGACGCTGCTCCTGATCTCTACGCTGATATTCAACCGCAAGGAGTTCTAACCCGGTGCTGACCGAGGTCACACCTCGACCCCGCCCGCCCGGCCGCGCCGGCCCGCTCGCCGGCGTGCTGCCGGCCGTGCTGATCGTGTGGGGGTTCGTTGGCGCCTATCTGCTTCAACTTTCGATCGACCGGGCCGGCGAGGACCGTCTGCGGGAGAAGGCGGTAGCGGAAATGGCGTACTTCCCGTCCGGCCGGTTCGTCAGCCAGTCCTCCATCGAGTTCCAGAGCCTGGCGGCCGACTTCGTCTGGCTGCGGGGAATACAGTACTACGGCTACCATCTTATGTCCGACCGCAAGTACGAGTGGCTGGGCCACGTGTTTGACATCCTGACGTCACTCGACCCCGGCTTCGTCGGTGCCTACCACTTCGGGGGAATCACGCTGGCGTGGGACGCGGGCAAGCCGCACGAAGCTATGGATTTCCTTGTCAAGGGCATGAAGGCCAACCCGATGAACTGGCAGATCCCGTTTGACGCCGGTTTCATCTGCTACATGCTGTTGCGCGACTACGGGCGGGCGAGTACGTTCTTCGAGGCGGCATCGAAGATGCCCAATGCCTGGTTCATCCTCTCCCGCTGGGCCGCCATCGCCAAGGCCAAGTCAGGTGACTTTCAGACCGCTCGCGACATGTGGGTGGACATCCTGAAGGGCACCGAGAACCGGGCGCTGAAGGCGCTCGTCGTCCGGCAGTTGAGGAATCTCGACCTTACCGAGTCCACCGACCGTCTCCAGAAGGCGGTCTTCAGTTTCCAGGAAGACAGGAAGCGAATGCCGACCGACCTGCGGGAACTGCAGGCGACCGGGTACGTCGAGCGCATCCCCGAGGAACCCTACGGCGGCCGCTTCTATCTCAAGGACGGCAAAGTCCTTACGACAACGCCGCCGAACCAGAGGGAGTAGCAGCCGCCCAACTTGACAGACCGGCATTATTGCCCTATAACTGAGGGGAGGAGAAACCATGCGCATGAGAAATAGAGGCTTTACACTCATAGAGTTGCTCGTCGTTATACTGATCCTGGGTATCTTGATGGCTATGACCGTTCCCAGAATTGCCGGCGTACGCCAGCAGGCCCGCGAGGCCGCCATGAAGATGAACCTTCACAACGTCCAGGTGGTGATAGAGCAGTTCCACGCGGAGAAGGGCTACTACGCGGAGGATTTCTACGAAGATGGCTACGGCTCGGTCTTTCCCGGCGGCATCTTCGACCAACAGATAGGCACGTTGCCTACCAATCCCTGGACCGGCCGGCAGATGGACCCGGATGAATTCAATCCCGAGGACTACGACAAAGAAGCCGACTTGAGTGACGCCAACGAGGGCGGTCCGAACGACCAGTACGACTACGGGTACGGAGAGATCATCTACGGCATCTGGACGCCGCTGGGCGCCGACAACCCCACGGGTTACGGGCTGGTGGGAATCGGTCGGGGCGGGATGTCGATCCGGTCCTTTAACCAGGACGATGAAGCGATCATCTTCCTGCTGCACAGCTAGGAGCACCAATGTCCCGGTTTTCATCCTTGACACCGCTTAGGCGTGTTCCTATAATTCACGCAGTGAGCAGCACTTCTCGCGGAGCGCGCGGGTTCACGCTCGTAGAGCTACTAGTCGTGATATCCGTGTTGGGGATTATCCTTGCCTTCTTCGTTCCGACCATCGCCGGCCGGATCGCGACCAATGCCCGGCGCGTGGCAACCCTCCAGGAAATGAGGATGCTCCGTGACGCCATAGCCGGCGACCCGGACATCAGGATGAGCGGGGAGATGGTCGTCACCGGATTCAAGAACGATATCGGCCGGTGGCCGCGCGACCTGGTAGAGCTTGCCACCAGCAGGCCGGACACGGGATTCTACGCGGGACGCCCCTACCCCGGCAAGACGACCCTCCCGGCCTGGGATCCTTACCTCAAGAAGGGGTGGAACGGTCCCTACGTGCGTGAGGACGGCAACATGGGCTATACCGAAGACGCGTGGATCACTGACTACATGTTTGAAGTCCGCGGCACCGACACGGTCGGGCTGCGCAGCGCAGGTCCGGACCAGATGTTCTGGAAGATTACGCCCGGTGCACAGGACAGCGACGACATATGGGTGTTTTTCTAATGACAACCAGTGCTCGCAGGCATGACCGCGGCGTGACTTTGCTCGAACTCCTCGTCGTGCTGATGGTCCTGAGCATCATCCTAACTGCCGCGGTCAAGACCTGGGACGTGACCCTGGAGCGGGGACGGGCCCAGACCACTGCCAACAAACTGCAGCAGCTCGTCAAAGTCATCGTCGGCGACCCTGACTATATAGTCGCCGGCCAGCGCGCGGACTTCGGATTCGTTGGCGACGAAGGGCGCCTGCCGGACTCCTTGCCGGAACTCGTGAATCGCCCGCCCTCGGACAGCGTCTGGCGCGGGCCGTACATACGCTCGACCTTCAATCAGTCGGCCGACGGATACCGCATGGACGGCTGGGGTGATTCGATTGTCTACGGGCGCCAGAGGTACGCCAGCAACGACAGCCTTTTCGTTCGCAGCTACGGCGGCCGCGGGGTGGTAGACAGGAGCCGATGGCAGACTCTGAACTTTCCATACACCTACCAGGCGCTCGTGAATAACCAGGTCACCGGCCGAATCGTGGACATTCGCGGCGACCCGGTACCGCTTGGAAGAGCCATCATAGTTGACAATGTGAGAGTGAGGCTCTGGACTCCCAAGGCCGGCAGGGACACATTCGAGCAGAAGATCCAGGCAGATGCAGCCAATTTCACGTTCGCCGGGGTTCCCCAGGGGATACACCGAGTTGAGGCGTCACTCATAAGGTTTACGATACCGAGCGAGACACTGACGACGGTTCAGGACGTTCCCGTCTACCCCGGTTCCGGTGCGCGTGACGTAATCATGCGGATCCCCGTGGATTGGGACGACATATAGTGGCAAGGGAGCGTGAGATGAAGGGCAGACAGGGATTTACCTTGATGGAACTGCTGGTGGTGCTGCTCATCATCGGCATTCTGAGCACGGTCGCGCTCCGGACAATTGACGCAACCCGTGACCGGGGCCTATTCGACCAGACCACAAAAGAGATGAACCAGCTGGTGTACGCGCTGGTCGGCAATCCTGACCTGACGTACGACGGCCGGCGGGTTGACTTCGGATACTACGGAGACATTGAGCAATTGCCGACCGATCTGACAGCGCTCGTCCAGAGCACCGGCGACCCCGCGTGGAAAGGGCCGTACCTGCGGCTGGCGGCGGCAATTGAGGACTCGAGCTACCTGTATGACGGATGGGGAGTGCGCTACGTTATTAACCCGAACAAGGGTATCATCACTAGCAACAACGGGAAGTACCAGATGACCGTGAGGATAGTCGACTCCGTAGATCAACTGTGGGAGAATGCCATCGTCGGCACCATAACAGACATAGACGGCGCCGCTCCCGGTGATTCCACCGTTACGGATCTCAAGGTCAGGATGTACTACAACAATCCCAACGCCCACGGCGGTGACGATTCCGTCGAGGTCCGGCCCAGCGCCGGGGGATTCTACGAGATCTCAACCGATGTTCCCGGCATCACCTCGGTACCCATCGGCCTAAGAAAGCTGGTGGCATTTACGCCGACCGAGCAGTTGGTTCGGTGCGTAACCGTGGTGCCACGTTCCCGGACGGTCGTTGATTTCAAGTTCACATCGTCTTTCTGGAACAAGCTGCGCATGATTGGCCAGCCGAAATTGACGGCCGACAGCTCGGGTTTTCGAATCAAACTCATCAACGATGAGCCCGACCCTGTCACCATCAACTGGCTGACGTTCTCGAATACCCCCGTCAATGCGTACATGAGGGATTTCTACATTGACACGGACAAAGCCGGCTATCCGATTGGCCCCGGGCTAGACGGCACTGGTCCCGATGACACCGTCAATTTCGCGGTGCCGCACACTATCGCGCCGTTTGGAGCACAGGAAGTTGAGATCGCGTTCTTGGAGTTCTACGTCAATGAGAACGGTACCGGCGCAAAGGTCAACGTGACGGGCAAGATGTTTCAGTTCCGCTTTAGTGACGGCTCGGAGATAACCGTCAACCCTTGAGGCTAGACATAAGGAGGAGTATTGGCAACCGGTAGCATTTCTGGCAACCTGTTCGGCGGGGGCGGCAAAGGCACGCTCTGTATTGATATCGGTTCCAATTCGGTGAAGTTCGTGAAGATGGAAGGCGGCCGCGTCACCGATTACGGCTTCAAGGAGATCGGTGAGGCGTTCGACGTACCTTCAATTCTGCGCGAACTGGTCAAGGACTACAAACCCGGTGAGGTGTTCAGCTTCGTGTCCGGGCCGTCGGTGAGTCTGCGCCAGGCCCCGTTCCCGAAGATGAACCGCCGCGAGCTGAAGGACGCCATCATGCTCCGGCTGGAGAAGTACTCACCGTTCACCGTCGACGAGGCGATCCTCGACTTCAAGGCGCTGGGGCCCGTACGCGAGGCGGGCGCCATCAAGGACAACGTGATGGTGGTGGCCGCGCGCAAGGACATCGTTTCCGACCACATTTCGACCCTGCGCAAGGCCGGCCTCGAGCCTTCCGGCATCGGCGTCATTCCCTTTGCCCTCCAGGCGGCGGTGAAGAAATACGGCAAGCTGAAGCCGGACGAGACCGTCTGTCTGCTCGACATCGGCGCCGAGTTCACCGACATGGTGTTCATGAAGGGCGAGCGGCTTGACCTTGCCCGCACCATCACCACTGCCGGCAATGCCGTCACCGAAGCCATGACGGTTGCCATCACTACTGAGGAAGGGCAGCTGGCGCTTGACGCATACGACGCCGAAAACATGAAGCGGAAGTTCGGGCTGCCGTCGGATGATTCCACCGAGCGGCTGCCGTCCGGCATCATGGTGAAGCGGCTGGCGACCCTGCAGCGTCCTGCGCTCGAGCGGTTCGTGGCCGAAATCAACCGTTCCATCGACTACTACCGCCGCGAGTTCGGGGAGACCAAGATCGATCGGCTCCTGCTCTGCGGCGGCACCGCGGCGATGAAGGGCCTGCGCGAGTACATCCAGACCAGCCTCGGTATCACCACCCAACTCTTCGACCCGTTCAAAGAAGGCGCCATCTACAAGAAAGGTACGGCGCCCGAAGGTGAGATCGGCCACCGGCTGGTAACGGCGCTGGGTCTGGCCTATGACCACGCGTCGGTGGACCTGCTGCCGATGGAGATGAAGACCGGCAAGTTCATCGCCCGGGACATCAGGCTGGCGGTGGTGGGCGGAGTGCTGTGGATCGGTCTCCTCGCCGTGATCTACGCGATGCTGGCCGGCTCGGCTCAAGCCAAGGCGCTGGAGGTCAGCCGACTGAAGCGCGACCTGAAGGCGACCGAGGACGCGAACAAGGAGTACTTCGCGCTCGAGGTCCAGGTGAAGGATATGGAAGCGAAGCAGCGTAGCCTGACGGCGGTCGTCGGTGAGCAGATCATCTCGGTGCCGGTGATGGCTCAGGTTACGAGGATGGTCCCCAACAACGTCCAGCTCAATTCCCTGGCTTTGACCGGTCAGAAGAACGTGAAGATGACGGGTGTGGTGTCTGCCGACCAGTTCCTGCTCGACATCGACCTCTCCCAGTTCATGATTGACCTCGAAAACAGCCCCGGATTTCAGCAGGTTCAGCTTGTGTCCAAGAACCGGAGCTCGCTCCAGGGCGAATCGGTCCTGGAGTTCGAAATCCAGTGCGTAACGGAGTGAACCATGGCATCATTTCTTGAGCGACGGGTACTGATCATCGGACTGGCGGCGTACGTGGTTCTGGCCCTGCTGGCGGTATTCCTGCTCTACCGGCCGAGACTGCAGGCCCGGGCAGAGAGCTCCGCGCAGGCCGCCTCGCTGCAGAAGCAGCTTGATGAAACGCGGGCCCGGGTCAAGGGCATCGGCAAATTGCGCGAGCGCGTGGCCGAGCTGCAGCAAGCCAACTCTCAGTTCATCGCGCGGGTCGTGCCGCGGTCGCAGATGCTCTCGATGCTGAGGCAGCTGGCGCAGCTGGGTGCGGATCGCAAAGTCCGTTTCCTCGAGATCGCGCCGCCATCGTTCGACTCGCTGCTGCAGCAGGAGAACCCAACCGTGCCGCTGCGCACGGTGCCTTTCATGGTGACCGTGCAGGGGCGCTACATCGACATCGGCCAGTACGTCGAGAGCCTCGACAAATTCCCGTACTTCGTGCGCGTGCCCGACTTTGAAGTCAGCGCGCGCGAGGACGTCCGCCCTGAGGTCGAGGCCAAGCTTCTGGTGAACCTGGTAGCTTCCAGCCTGGCCATGGGTGGAAAACTATGAGAAGAATCGTTCTCGTCCTGGTGCTGGTCGGGGTGCTCATCATTGCCGGCTACATGCTGCTGCGGCCCAAGGGGACCGCGGCGCGAGCCAAATCGAGGGTCGCGCTCACCGATTCACTCTCCGGTGACGTAGCCAGTACGGGTGCCAAAGCCGTCAAGACGGCCGGCGTCCGGACAGCGAGGAGTGCCGGCAAGGTGGCCGGCAAACTCAAGGCGAGCACGTCGGCAGAACGGCGGGAGAAGGCCAAGAAGATTCGCGCCGCGGAGAGCGCCCGCAAGAAGGCGCTGAAGCGCGCGGAGCGGGAGAAGAAGCGGATGCTGAAGAAGGCGGCCCGCGTCCGGCGCGGCCGTTCGACCCGCAAGAGCGGCGGGATCTACGTGCTCAAGGCCATCGTTGCCACCGGGAGCGACAACTACGCGCTGGTCGATGCACGGAAGGTTCAGGTCGGTGACTTCGTGCTCGGACGGAAGATAGTCGGGATTAGCCCGGACCGCATTGAGATCGAGGCGTTCGGCAGGCGCAGTATAGTCCGCGTTGGCGGGAGCCTGTTGCCTTCATCGTACAGCCCGACGAGAATCAGGTAGATTAATGCGGGGTTTTGCAGCGTTGTCTGCCGGTATGCTGACGCAGAAAGGGGTATCTTGAGATACAGGATTCTGGTACTTTTAGGCATAGCCGTGGCGGTGCTGGCGCTCTACACCTTTGCGTTCCGGCCACAACCGGAACTGAGGGGATTGAGCGCGGCGGCGGCCGAGGCGACTGGCGCCAAGACTGAGGCGGTCCAGCCGGCACCGACGGCCACGGATAACGCTTCCAAGCCCGCGGAGGCAACCGGCGCGCTGACGCCGAAGGTGCTGCCACCGGAGACCTGGGACACGGACCCGTTCGTCCGTGACTGGGTCATGGTGAATGAACTGGCTAATCTCAGACTTAAGGCAATCACGCTCGGAGGCGAACGGCCGTACGCCCTGATCAACGACCAGATCCTGCAGGTCGGAGATGAAATCAGCGGCAAGCGGGTCGTCAAGATCGAGGGTGACAACGTAACACTGGAGCAGGGCGGACGGACGTTCACCTTGCTGCTGGGGGAGTGAAAACATGACCAGGAAAACAGCAATTCCATTCCTTGCAGTCCTCTGCCTCTGCTCGGTGCTGCTTGCGCAAGAGCCCGTCAGCGTCACTGACGTCGCGGTAGACAAGCTGCTCGAAAACGTCCGCGTAACCGTCGTCTGCAGCGGCAATCCCAACGTCAGTTCGTACCTCTCCGCCGACCCGCTGGCGCTGGTGGTAGACGTCATGGGCGCCACTTCCAAGCTCCAGCAGGAACGGATCGAATCGGCCTACTACCCGGTGAGCGGCGTGAAGGTCGAGCAGAGCGAAGCGGCATCGGGTCTGCGGGTGACAATCGGCCTGCGTGATCCGGTTGAGCACCGGGTGACGGTAGAGAACGGTCTGGTGGTCGTCGAACTGGGCCTCCACCCGATCGCGCCGACCCCGGTCATGGTGAGCGAGGACCAGTTTGCCGGCAAGCGGCTGACCCTCTACGTGAAAGACGCAGACCTGACCGACATAATCAGGATGATTGCCAGCCAGTTTGACCTGAATATCCTGGCGACGCAGGACGTGAAATCACTGGTCACCGTCCGCCTGAACGATGTGCCCCTGCGGCAGGGCCTGGACGCCCTGCTGAAGGCGGGTCTGGCCAATATGGTCGTGGACAAACAGGGCATTATCATCGTCAAGCCGGAGAAGAAGGAGATGTTCGGCGAGACCCAGACTCGCTTGTTCCCGCTCGACTACGTCGAGGCGAAGGACATTGTCAGGGTCATGAAGAAGGTGATGTCGCCGGTCGGTGAGGCACTGGCCGCGGACCGGAGGCTGGCTGCCGGAGGTGGTTCGGAGCGGTCTGCGTACGTCATGGTCAGCGACATCCCTGAGGCGCTCGAACGCGTCGCGGAGTTCATCGCCGAGTACGACCGCCCGATTCCTCAGATCGTGATCGAGGTCAAGTTTGTCGAGACTATGGTGAACGCCAGCGACATCCTCGGCGTCGAATGGAAACTGGGTCTTGCGGCCAGAGCGGGCGCTCCGGCCGTCGGTGAGGACGATGCGTTCCCGCTGATCGTTCCGAACGGCCTGCTGCCCGGACTCAGCAATGCCGTGATCGGCAGGCTCGACTACTCCGGACTCAGCGCGGCGATGGACTTTCTCCAGACTCGCGGCAACTCGCGGGTGCTGGCCAGTCCGAGCACGATGACGCTGGACAACCACACCGCTACGATCAGCATGGGTACCGACGTGCCGCTTCAGGAGTTAAGTACCGACCCCAAGACCGGGTTGGTACTGTCGACGTGGCGGACCCGGTCGGTGCCGATAGCGCTTGAGGTCACGCCGCACGTGACTTCCGACGGCAGGGTGAGCATGAGGGTCAAGCCGAGCGTTGAAGCGATAACCGGCTGGGTCGGGTCGTCCGACAACCGGCAGCCGATAGTCTCACGCCGTTCGGCCGAGTCTCACATCGTCGTGGGCGACGGCGAGGTAGCGGTGATCGGCGGTCTCACCCGAGACGAGGAAACCAAGACGATCGGGAAGATACCCCTGCTCGGCGACATCCCGATCCTGGGACACCTGTTCAGGAAGACCACTATCAACCACACGAAGAGTGAGCTGATCATATTCATCATTCCGCGTGTCGTAGCGCCACAGATTCAGACCTCCCAGCGACCTGGGAAGTACTTCGTAGACTGACGCTTCGCGCCCGACGTCGGATACCAACCGGGTTCGACGTCGGGCGCTGCGCATTATGAAGTGGAAAGGCCAAAGTGAAGAAGTCCCAAGTCCGGACTTGTCCATTTCCCCTTTCCACTTCTTCCCTTCGGTGAAACGTCCATGAGCATTGACGAGCTGCTGCGCTACGCAGCGAAGTACGGAGCTTCCGACCTGCACATAACGGTCGGCAATCCGCCCATTATCCGGGTCAACGGTAAACTCAAGAAGATACCCGGCCCGGCCCTGTCGTGCGACGATTCCCGGGAGCTGCTCTATTCGATACTGACCGACGAGCAGCGGGCGGCGGTTGAGCAACGGCGCGAACTCGACCTGTCGTATACCTGGGGTACCTGTGCGCCGGCCGGCAGCCTCGTAGTCGAGTACACGACGCCGGAGCGGGTCCGCGCGCGGGTGAACGTCTTCATGGACATGTCGGGAGTCGGCGGGGCTTTCCGTATCATCACGGCCAAGATCCGGCCCCTGGAGGAACTCCCGGCGCCTGATTCGGTGGCAGAACTGACTCGCTGCCCGACCGGGCTCGTCCTCGTCACCGGCCCGACCGGCTGTGGCAAGTCAACGACGCTGGCAAGCATGATCGACCTGATTGACCAGGAGCGGCAGGACCGGATCATCACCATCGAAGACCCCATCGAGTACATCTTCAAGGGTCAGAACTGCCTGATCAGTCAGCGCGAGATCGGCGCCCACTCGCGGTCGTTCGCCGATGCGCTGCGGGCCTGCCTGCGCGAGGACCCGAACGTCATCTTCGTCGGTGAGATGCGCGACCTGGAGACCATCCAGCTGGCGCTGACCGCGGCCGAGACCGGCCACCTCGTTCTCTCGACGCTCCATACCAACAACGTGGCGCAGACCGTTGACCGGGTGATTGACGTCTTTCCCGCCGACCAGCACGACTACGTGCGGCAGATATTCGCGAACGTCATCCGCGGCATCATCTCCCAGACTCTCCTGCCGCGGAAGGACCAGCGCGGCCGGGTCGCGGCCATGGAGGTGCTCATCGCCACACCCGCAGTCAAGAACATGATCCGGGAAAGCAAATCGCACCAGGTCGCCTCGCTGGTCCAGACCGGTGTTCAGCACGGCATGCAGACCATGGACCAGTGCCTTTCCATGCTCCTGCACAAAGGGCTGATCACGATTGAGACCGCCTACGCGGTGGCAACCGACAAGAAGCTCTTCGCGCCGCCGGAGATGCAGGCCGAGTCCGGCACGCGGTGATCGGCCCTGGAACCGGAAGTGGGAATCCACCACCAGGGCACAAAGACACGAAGCAGAGAAGAGAGGCCGCAGTCTGCAGCGCGCAGGAGGGGTTCGACAGTCCTGAATTCCGGGCTCTGCATCCTGACTTCAGACCTCGTCCGATCTCCGGTCCTCGGTGTCCGGGTGGTCTGATGCCGATCTTCAGGTGATCTGGGCCCTCACCGCCCTGCTCGGGCTGGTCTTCGGCAGTTTCTTCAACGTCGTCATCTGGCGGGTCCCGCTCCACAAGTCTATCTCCTCGCCGCCTTCGCACTGCCCGCGCTGCCGCAAGCCGATACGAGCCTATGACAACGTCCCGGTGCTGAGCTGGCTGTTGCTGCGCGGCCGGTGTCGCGACTGCCGCAAGCCGATTCCGGTCCGCTATCCGCTGATTGAGGCGCTCACCGGACTGCTATTTGTCGCGGCCTTCGCGCGGTTCGGCTTCAGCCTGATGACAGTCAAGGCCATCGTGTTCATCTCGCTGCTGATCATCACCGCCTTCATCGACCTCGACCACCAGGTCATCCCATTCGGATTCAGCCTCACCGGGCTGGCGCTGGGGCTGCTGGGCGGAGCATTTGCTCCACCACCGCGCGTCGTCCAGGCGGTTGCCGCCGCCGCCGCCGGCGCCGGCTTCATACTATTCGCGATTCTCCTTTGGCGGTACGTGCTGGCCGGGGTGTTCCGTCGTTTCGGGGTGGACCAGAAAGAGGGGATGGGCCTCGGTGACCTGCCCTACGCGGCGATGATAGGCGCGTTTGTCGGACTGAAGGGGCTGGTCGTGGCTCTGGCCGCCGCCGTGGTCTTCGGGGTCATCATCGGGCTCATGGCCCGTTCAATCGGCCGAAACCAGCGCGGCCAGCCGATCCCGTTCGGCCCGTTCCTTGCCCTCGGCGCGCTCGTTGGTCTCTTCTTCGGCCCGCAGCTCTTCAACACCTACGCACGCTTCGCCGGCCTGGCCTAGCTGCAGGCGTACAAAGAGACCGGGGAGCAGGATCTTTCCGCCACTGCAAACTGCGAACTGGCCACTGCAAGCTCGCGCCTTGGGCGCGTCAAAGCTCCCTTGAAAGCTCGCCGGAAAGCTCGTCTCAGAGCTCGCTGGGAAGTATCGTGGAAAGCTCACACGAAAGCTCGCTGCATCGCTTCTTCCATCGCTCATCTCAAGACTCGTCACATAGCTTCGGGGATGGCTCGTCTCGAAGCTCAGCGCTTCGCTTCTTCCATCGCTTGCTTCAAAGCTCCACGCAAAGCTCGGGCTATAGCTCCTCTGAAGGCTCAGCTCAAAGCTCACTTCAAGGCTCGTTTCATGACTTCTTCGAAAGCCAGCTCGAAAACTGCCCAGGGGGCGACCCCTATATGCGAGTTCCCGAGCGTGCGACCGGGTCTAAGCCAGCCATAATCTGGTAGTTATGCCTGACGGTCGCCTCGCACAAACTCCACGGTTCTCTTGGGTCCTTCGGCATGCCGCGTCCTCATGTATCGGCTCTTGCCGTCACTGGCATTGGGGAAGCCAGGGACCCAAGACGTAGCGTCCAACGCCGTTCTTGTCCCTAAGGGTCCCTGTCGGGCAGCGCATACATCGATCTTCGTACATTGATCCCGCTAAGTCATTATCATTCCTCCGTTTCGGCGACTCCGGATTCTGGTCTCTGGATTCTGGACTCTGAGTTTCCCGTCTTCGGATGCCCATCTACCGGACGGTAGGGGGAGCTCCTGCACCCGGAGCGGCCCCTGGTGCAGCCTTCGCTCCGGGACTCGCAACAGGAGCCGCAACAGCGCATGGAACGGCCGCCGCTCAACCCTCCGGTACGGCATCCGGTGCGGCTCTCGCTACAGCCGCTGCTCATCCAGTCGCTCCAGCGTCCGCAACAGGTGCAAGTCCTCCTTCTTGAGCAGCCCTCGCTTCACCACCCGCTGCAGCCGCCGCTCCAGCCTCTGCTGCGGCCACCGCAACAGCCATCGTAGCGGCACCCGCTCCTGCGCCCGCAAATGCCCACGGAACAGCCGCCGGCCCAGTACCCGCTCCGGGCCAGGGTCCGGCCGCAGCACCGGCCCCTGCACCACGCTCCGCTCCTGCCCGCAGCCCCGCGCCCGGAACGGACCTCAGTCCAGAACCGAGGGGTCATGTCCTAGAATTCCTGTAGATTCGAGGCTGGTTTTGACCGGAATAGAAGAAGGCGTAAGCTCCGATGTTGTTGATTAAGTCGAGTGCCGGCGATGCCGGCAGAAAGGAAACTTACGCCGTGG
>VGIR01000071.1 GCA_016867815.1 candidate division WOR-3 bacterium
CGATTCAGGCCTATCTCACGGCGGCGGTGATGAACTTGAAGTGCCTGGCGGCACTCCTTCTCATGCTCCTCAGTTGGTTCTTCAGGCCGAGGCCAACATCAGACCAGCCGATACCAGCATCGTCACCGATCTGAGGGTGGTTTCTCAACAGCCCCACAGTCCCCGGCCGCGGGGACGCGGCAGCAATCCGGTGCAGTCCCCATACCGGTGCAGGAAGCGGTCGGGCGGAATCCAACCGACCCGGTGAACAATGGGACCAAACGCAGTCTGCTTGTCGACGGTCGTGGATCCCCGCTGTCATTGGTCGTGAGCGGTGCCCAACGGCAGGGGTGAAGCTGCTTGGACCGACGCTGATCGCGCGGGTGATTCGTCGCCCCGGAGCGATGGTCCAACATCTGTGTGCCGATAGGGGATATGCCGGGAAGCTCGCCGCACAGGCACAGAAGCAGTGCCAATGTGTTCCGCATGTTCGCCAGAGCGGCGAGGAGATCCGCACTGCGCAGGACGGCCGCCGACATCCGGAGCGGCGCTGGGTGGTAGAACGAACCCGCTCAGGGCTGAACCGATTCCACCAACTCCCGGTACGCTTGGAAAAGCCGGCTGAGAGCCACGAGGCGCCACTGGAGTTTGCCTCTGCGCCTTTTCTCTTCCGTCCACGCCTCGCTATTCAAGGAGAAGTCCCAAGAGAGGCTGCTGCTGTCGCCGGTTGCCACGGCACCTGCGAAGTGCGGAATGAGGGCTAGCTGTCTTTCTCTCGTGGCCGCCGAATCCCCAGCCTCTTCATGCGGTATTCCAGCGTGGTCGGTTTGAGGCCGACCTGCTCGGCGGCGCCGCCTGCTCCTCGGATGCGCCAGCCGGACGCCTCCAGCGCGCGTGTGATACGGGCGCGCTCGGCTGCGTCGTCCACGGTCAGGTCTGCCGCGCCCGGCGCCACGTCCTTAACTTCTGCCTGAAGCGCGGTGCCGGATGACAGAATCATGGCCCGTTCGATGGTGTTGCGCAGGGCCCGGACATTCCCCGGCCAGGGGTTGCCGCACAGCGCCTCGAGGGTTGTCCTCGGAATCGTCTCGATGCGCTTGCCCATCTTCTCACCGAATTCACGGACGAACGTCCAGACCAGGAGCGGGATGTCCTCACGCCGCTCGCGGAGGGGCGGTACCGTTATCGGAAAGACATTCAACCGGTAGAACAAATCCTCACGGAACCTGCCGTTCCTGACCGCCTGTTCCAGGTTCCGATTGGTCGCGGCGATGACGCGGACGTCGGCTGTCAGAGTGTTGGTACTGCCGAGCCGTTCGAACTTGCCCTCCTGCAGCACCCGGAGTAGTTTGGCCTGTGCCTCGGGGGAGAGCTCGCCAACTTCGTCCAGGAAGATGGTCCCTCGGTCGGCAACTTCGAACCGGCCCGCCTGCCGCGTGGCCGCGCCCGTGTAGGCACCCTTCTCCCGGCCAAACAACTCGGCCTCGATGAGCGTGGCCGGCATGGCGGCGCAGTTGACGGTGACGAGCGGCCGGTCGCGGCGCTTGCTCAGGTTGTGGATGGAACGGGCAAGCAGTTCCTTGCCGGTGCCGGTCTCGCCGTAGATGACGACGGTCGAGTCGGTCGAGGCGACCTGCTCCGCCAGCGCCAGCGTCCGTTTGATGGCCTGGCTCTCGCCCACAATGTCACCGTGGACATGGCTGAGCTTCACCTCCTCGCGCAGTATGACGTTCTCGGCCTCGAGTTGCTCCTTCAGGGTTCTGATCTCGGCGAAAGCGGCCCGCAGGGCTTCCTCTGCCCGCTTGCGTTCGGTGATGTCGCGGACGATTCCAACGCCGTGCCACTTGTCGCCCAGCTTGATCGTAGAGAGAGAGAGTTCGGCCGCAATCTCGGTCCCGTCCTTCCGAATCGCGGCCAGCTCCACGGTCTTGTTGACCGCCCGGCCTTCGCCGGTCGCCGGGAACCGGCCGAACGCGGCGTGATGAGCAGCGCGGAACCGCTCGGGTGCGAAGAACTCGTGCAGCCGGCGGCCGAGGGCTTCGGTCGCGGCGTAGCCGAACGTCGCTTCGGCGGCCGGGTTCCAGAACGTCACGCATCCGGAATCATCCATCATGACGATGGCGTCACTCGCCGTATCGGTGATCGTACGCAGCTGCTGTTCGCTCTCGCGCAGCGCTCGTTCGGACGCCGCCAGCCGCTCCTCGGTCGCAACCTGGGCGAGGGCGTGTCTGACGACGGGCGCGAACAGCTCGATGAAGTCGGCCTGCTTGACGATGTAGTCGCGCGCGCCCAGCTTCATCATATCCACCGCCACGAGCTCGTCGCCGCTGCCGGTCATGACAATGAAGGGAACCTGTCGTCCCCGCGCCGCAAGTTCGGCGACGACCCGGCGAGCGACCATGTCGGGCAGGATTTGGTCGAGCACCAGCAGACAACTCGGGCTTTGCTCCGCCACGGCAATCGCGTCCGCGCCCGAGAGAACGCCGACGGCGTTCAAGCCCGCCTTTTCCAACCGCTCGCAGATCACCCGACCGAGGTCATGGTCACCTGACGCAACAATCACGCGCCGGTTCGAAGCTGGCGGTGAGGCGCCAGGCGCCAGGCGCGAATCGCGCTCCGGGTCAGGCGTGTCGTTCACAGTTCACCTCGCTCTGCTGTTCGCCCTGACTATGGGCGCAACACGGGAAGTGAAAATCGGATGCGCGCGAAAGGACTTCGGGTTCACGACCTCCCTCTCTCTTCCTGCTTCGTGTCGTACCCATCGCCTGCTCGTCACTTGCCGCAGCCGGTCGGTTTCAATATCCCTTCCCGCAAGGCGTGCAACCGGCCCGTAGGCGCGTTGCGCGCGTCGGTCCGGCCCGCGAGCCGGCGGCGTTTGGTCGGCTCGGTCGAGACGAGGCGGCCGCGAGCGCCCGTTCAAGGGTCACCCGCGACTCGCGCCTGCTTTGCACGCGAACCGCAGCCCGGCGCGGCAGGCCGGTACGCGCGAACGTCGGTCTCTCTCGTTGTTGAGGGAGACAGCGGCGAGTCTCGGGCAGAAGTCCAGCCCCGGGGACGCCGTACCGCTCAGTCTTCACGACAGCGCGCGGACGCACTGCGGATAATATAGTGTCGTGCGGGAACTTGTCAATGAGTCCCATCTACGTCGAGTCCATGCCGGGCTCAAACCCGGGCACACGTGAGGTGAAGGCTGGAATCAACCCTGTCTGCCTGGTCCCGGGTGCTTGGCCTTTCACTGTCGGTTTCGGAGGTCCACCCGCTCGCAGCCGTAGGCCTGAGGCCCAGGTTCCGAGCCAGAGCGAGAACTTGCGACCGACTCCAAACTCCAAAACCCAGGCTCCAAACTCCAAATCCAGACCTGCTGTCCGCGTCTCACCATTCACTGCGATTCCGTCCTCTCGCTACGTGATGGTATGGTCCACGTCACTAGACCCAGGGCGGCTAACTAGCCATTTCATATAGGTTTGTCTAGCTCCTGCCGGCAGACTCCTGCCGTCATCTTGCTCATCGCAGCATCAACAAAGGACGATGGCATGGAACCTGCATCACTATCAGTATGAGTTTGCCACGGGTTGCACATCCGAAAGAACTTGGTCTGCTGTCACACGGCCTCATCTCGACCTTCGCCGGCTGCGGGCTCGGTCTGAATCGTGGCAGCAGACCAAGCCGGAGTGGGTGCTCCGCGCATATCCCGCAGACTCATGATGACGGTAGAAAAGAAACTCATGATGACGGTAGATTGGGAGGTTGAACGATGAGCACGCATACTTGCGCAACGGATGTCTTGCCGGAAATCACCGAAGACGAGCTTCACCTGATGATTGCGGGCCGGCGTCTAGCAGCCCCGGCTGGCGCTATGAAAAAGGAAGAATCTGGCTTGGTTCGATCGCAGCTTTCAGGGATCGCGCCATCGGCCTGGGTAGGCGGGTTGTTGCCCGGAGCGATGGCGGGCGCGCGGCCTGCCCTGAAGGGCGCCCCAGTTGCCAGACCGGTCTCCTGGGCCGGCACACTGCCCGGGGCCATGGCTGGAAAGCGACCGGCGGCGCCGTCGTTCCACTGAGTATTGTGGACGCTGTTTCGGGAAAGGTGAAGTCTGAAGCCTGGATTGGAGGGAAAGGCATGAAATCCAATGACGACAATCTGTACGCTGCGACCGTAAGCCGAGCCTTCGGGTTCTGGTGGGGCCGCAAGTCAAAGACGGAGAGCAACGTTCGCGCCTCCGGACCGAGGAAGCGGCTCAACCGCCAGGCCCCAACGCAGAATCTGTGGGTACTTCCAGGCCCTCTTGAACTCCGGTGACCCTGCGATCTCGGTCCAGGCCGAAGAACCAGACCGCATTGCCGGCGGGACGAGACTGCCAATCACCGTGCAGAACAGCCGGCATCGGCCGATCGGAGCGGAATCCCATGTGCATACCGAGCAGCCGGATAGCGCCGCCCGGTCCTGATGGCAGCGAAAGAAGGCCGATACCTGGACCCGCAGCAGCAGACCGGGATGGAGCATTCTCCCGGGAAGCGAGGTCATGACCCCCTTTATGTAACGCGATCCTACCTGCCTCCTAACACCCATCCATCCCGCCGCCTGCCTCGGCGGCGGGGTGGTTTTCGGGACGCCGGACGCGTGCCTGCCCGGCGCGGGAGTCCGGGTGACGCGGGTAGATTCAGCCGGCCCCCCGGGAAGTGCCCGGCATCGGCCGGCGGGCGCAGGGAACGAGGCGGAAGCAGACCGACCGGTTTCGCGCGGCATTTGCTGCAGGACACCGACGGGCAGGTCCTTCTGTTCGGCGCCTGCATGCTCCTGGTGCTTCTAGCCTTCATACTGACGGTACCGAACGTGACCCATGCCACGACCGAGAAGGTGCGCGTGCAGACCGCGGCCGATGCCGGTGCTTTCACGGGTTCCATCTGGCTTGCCCGGGCGCTCAACCTGAACGCGAGCCTGAACGTCGGCATCAAGAGCGTGTACACGTGGATGACCGTGCTCACCGTGGGTGAAGCTCTGGCGCAGGCGCTCTACCGCGACTCTCTCGATCTGTCGGTAAGGCTGATGGGAGAACAGATGACGCTGGCGCTGTTCGGCAGCTCCGACCCGGTTGCCGTTTCCTCCCTCGAGTATCCCGGTTCGATCCGGAAGCTGGATACGACGGCCAATTGGCTCTCTGCTCTGCAGGACGACATTGTCGAAACCTTCCACGACCTGGCGGCTACGTTGGGGACAGAGGAGGCCTGCCGCAACGCCGGCGCGTATCCGCCGTCTCAGACCGGTGGCGGCCGGGTGATAACCCGGACCGACGACTCGCTGCCGCTGCTGGTGGCCGACGCCGCCGGCGACAGCCTGATTCACGCCGAACTCACGCAAATCGCGGCCGCACTGGACACCATCCCAACCCTCGACTCAAACATCGGTCCCGCCGTCGGGGTCGCCACGGTTGACCCCACTACCTGCAACATCAAGGCGAGTTACGGCGACAGCAGCAACTGGCGGGGGCTCAAACAGCTCCTTGTGGGTACGTTCCGCGTCATGCAGTGGTACGACCCCTCTGTCCAGGAACCGGTGCCGGGAGAAGCCCCTGAGTCTGCGTACAAGTTCTTCAATGAGGACGTGCCCGAGCAGTACCTGCGCTACTGCGGGTATTCGGTGAGCGGCCAACTCACCAAGAGGATTGACCCGGCGTGGAATTCCTGGTATGCCTATGGCCGGCAGGGGTACGCGACCCCCAAGCCGGGAGACACGGTGACGTTGCGCAGCCGACATTGGAAGCTCTACAACGACCCGACGTGGACCTCCGACACGGGCACCGCCCCCACCGAGACGATTCCGGACGCCCTTCCATACATTGACAGCGGATATGGTATCATCTGGTCCGGCCCCGACCTGGGCGGCATTGACTTCTACACCGGCGCCGAGTCGACCACCGGCTACCTGGGACCAAGAGTCCGGGTCCGCCGGGTCAATCCCGACCGCGAGTTCCATACCGTGTCCTATGTCTGGCGGCAGGGGGCTTCGACGGCGCCCCACGGCCTGGTCGCGCCGCTGGGCGGGCTGCTCTTTCCGCGGACCGAAGTCTCGGCCCCCAGCCCGGCGCTCACCGTAGCCCGGTCCGAACCCTATCTTGCCACGAGCGTTCCCACCGCATATGACTACTACTTCACTCCCGCCTGGGATGTCAGACTCACTCCGCTTGACTCGCTGGCCGTGGCGGAGATAACCAGCGACACGGCGTATGCCTTGCACAGCCGCGGCTGCTTTGACAACATGCAGGACCTGCGGGAGTGGGCGCTGCTGCCGTAGCGCACCGAGGCGGGCAACAAGGAGCGGGTTGCGGGAAGCAGGAGGCGAGAACACCGAGGCCGAAATCCGGGTTCTCATCTACAGAATGCCGATTCCTCACCTTGCACGCCCGCAGCATCTCGCTCAGCGCTCGTGTCTAGAGAAACCCCGCGAACGCTGTCGAGCGAAAACAGACGGGGGCCGCGGCAGATGCCGGCGGTCATCCTCCAGGAGGGGAGGCACGAGGATCGACCCAGCGGTCGTCGCTCCGGGTGTGCTCGTCCACCGGCAGCACGAAGTCGTCCCTGCGGGAACCGTCCGGCCGTCCGGAGACCCTGGAATCGGTGCTTTCCGGTCCCGGAACCCGATACTGCGTCACCGAGAGGAGAATGCCTGAGCCGGTTGTCGCTGCCCGGGTTCCCTCGGGTGCATGCGGCACAGCGCCCGGCGTGGGCGGCGGAGGCAAAGTCCCGGGTCGCTCTCGTCACCGGCAGTGCGACTTGACAAACGCGAAGACCGGCGCTAGAGTGTCTCGCTTGAGCCTGAAGCGAACGGTGGAACCGGATGGAACCGGCCCGGCGGCGACACACCTTGCGGCCGAGGAATCAGCCGGAGCCCGCTCGCGACGCGGCTGTCCCGGCCGGCGGGAACCTCTGCTCCGGGCCGCTGGTTCGGAGAGAGGTAGACCTGCACGCCGCATTACACCATGCACGATACACTATTCCCCGGGTCGGCGCGGGGTCAGGAGGCAATCATGCCCGAACGAACCATGAGAGTACTGCTGGTAGAAGACAACCCGGGGCTGCTTGACACTCTGGCCGACATCATGTGGACCGCGGACATCCATGCCGACAAGGCGCTCGACGCGCCGGCCGCGTTCGGCCTGCTGGCCATGCATCGCTACGATGTCGCCGTCGTGGACATGGTCCTGCCCGGGCTGAGCGGCGTCGAGGTAATCGTGAGACTCAAGGCTTCCGCGCCCGGCACGCGCATCGTCGTGTGCACGGCTTTCTACAACAGCGACCTGCTGGCCGAGGCACAGGCGCTCGGTATCGACGCTACCATCCACAAGCCGACAGACCCGATAGAACTCCTCGCTCTCGTCAAGAAGCTGGCCGCGCTTCCCCCGGGCGAGAAACTCTAGGCTCCAGGCACCGGACTCCCAAGCCGCTCAAAACAGGGACACTTCCCTATTTTCTTGACACCCAACGGCTGGGAGGTATGCTCGTGGCATGTCCAGGATAGCTCGAGTTGTGGCGGTCGGATTGCCGCACCATGTCACACAGCGGGGGAACAACCGCAGCCAGGTGTTCTTTGATGATGACGACCGACGGTTCTACCTCTGGACGCTGGCCCAGTACAGGAGAAAGTACGGGGTGGACATCTGGGGCTACTGCCTGATGGAGAACCATGTGCATGCTTTGGCGGTACCGCACGAGCCTGAGTCGCTAGCCCGCTGCTTTGCCGGCACAAACCTGGTTTACACGCAGCATGTCAACCGGAAGCAGCACCGGAGCGGCAGGCTCTGGCAGAACCGGTTCTACTCCTGCCCGGTAAGCAAAGACGAGTACCTCTGGGCCGTCCTGAGATACATCGACCGGAACCCGGTCCGCACGCAGACCGAGCGACTGGCCTGGGAGTACCGGTGGTCGAGCGCCCGACACCACGTCACCGGTGAAGCCGACCCGCTGCTGAACGAGCCTGACTGGCTATCAGAGGAACTGCAGCAACGGAAGTACCGCAGCTACCTGCGAGACGAGCCGGAAGAGACTACCGAAGAGATCCGGCGCACGACCATGACCGGCCGGCCCCTCGGAGGTAATGCCTTCCTCTCATCGCTGGAATCGAGTCTCGACCGCGTGCTGGGCGTCCAGAAGCGGGGCAGACCCCGCAAGGACGACGGAAAATAGGGAAGTGTCCCTAATAATGGCGGATGGGCATCGTCACGCGTCGCTCGTAGCCTGCTCGCCAGCCGCCGGCAGCGTGACGGTGAAGGTCGTGCCTTTGCCGACCTCGGACGCGACCGAGATCGAGCCCTGGTTGATTTCCACGAATGCCCGGCAGATGGCGAGTCCCAGACCCACGCCCACGGCCTTGGTCGTGAACAGCGGCTCGAACAGCCGACCCAGGTTCTGGGGCGGGATGCCGCAGCCGGTATCGCTGACCGTGACAACGACGTCTGCGCCCGCGGCCCTGGCTCCGATCCGGATGGTGCCGCTGCACGACATCGCCTGGACCGCATTGGTCAGGAGGTTACGGAACACGGCTGTCATCTGCCGTTCGTCGGCCACGAACCGTGGCAGGGAGTTCGGCAGTTCGAGGCTGACCTTCACCGCCGACGGTGGCGCGGCCTCGCTCAATGCCCGGTCGAGAACCGACGGCAGCGAGCACAACCCCGGCTCGGCCCGCTGCTGCCAGGTGAAGTCGAGAATCATGGTTATGGCCTGGTTCGCGCGTGCGATGTGCTCGTCGATGGCCCGCAGGTACTCCAGAGGTTTGCCTTCCAGCTTGCCGGCCACGGTCTGCTGCAGGAGGAACGACGCGTTGCGGATGACGCCGAGCGGGTTGCGCAACTCGTGGGCGACGCTCCCCGCCACCCGGCCCAGGGTGGCCAGCTTCTCCTGTCTTACCAATGACGCGTGCGCAGCCCTCAGCTCCTGCGTCCGCTGTGCGACCAGCCGCTCCAGGTCGTCGCGGTGGGCTTCGAGCTCGCGACCGGACCGGTAGAGTGCAGCCTCGACCTTCTTGCGCTCGGTCGTGTCAATCTGAATCCCTTTCAAACCGACCACCTGGTCGTTCTCGACAATCGGCGCCACGCTATGGTGAATCCACTTCACGGTTCCGTCCGCGAGTACGATGCGCGTCTCGGACGTCCGGGTACTTCTGCTCTTGACAACCTCTGCATACTCATTCTCCAGAACCTGCAGGTCGTCAGGATGAACCAGGGACTGGAAAGCCTCGAAACTCGGCACAATCTCGCCCGGCTTGAGTCCGTAGAGAGCGAAGCAATTGTCAGACCAATACGCTTTGTTGCCGGCGAACTCCAGTTTCCAACTGCACATGTCGGCCAGCCTCTGAGAATCGACAAGGAACTCCTCGCTCTCCTTCAGCGCCCGCTCGGCCTGCTTGCGCTCGGTGGAGTCCATGCCGGCACTGAGCGTGCCCTCAGGCAGCCCGTCCTTGCCGCGGAGCACCACGTTGTGCCAGTCGACGAGGCGCTCCTGACCGGACTTGGTGAGTACCTCATTCGTGTAGCGCTCGAACGGCACAACGGTTCCGGCCATGAGTTGGTCGAACACTTCTTTCACCTCGTTGCGGACGTGCTCCGGAATACAGGTATCGAACCAGTCGCGGCCGAGCATCTCTTCTTCCCGATAGCCAAGGACTTCACAAGCCTTCCGATTCACAAGGGTGATCCGCCCGGTCCGGTCCAGCGCCACGACAATCGAGCCGACGATGTCGAGGTAGGTCTGTGCCCGGTCGTGTTCAGCCTGCAACGCCATCTCGGCCCGCTTGCGCTCGGTGATATCGGCAACGATGTGGATGGCGCCGGCAAACCGACCCTCCCGGTCAAGGAGCGGGTCGGCGGTGACCTGCAGGTACCGGTCACCCAGCGTCATTTCCGCTGTCTCACGACGGCCGGACTCCCGTGCGCGCAGCACCGGACACCCATCAATCGGCGCGGACCGTCCGTGGACGGCCTTGCAGCATGACTCCCCGCGCAGTTCCTCCGCGGACTTGCCCAGCAGCGTTGACGTCGCACCGTTGCAGCGCTCGATTCGGTTCTCGGTATCCAGCAGGCAAACCGCGTCGCCGATGCCCTCAAACGTAGTCTGCCAATGGGCTGCAGCATCGCGCAGCGCCTGTTCGGCCAGCTTGCGCTCGGTGATATCGCGACAGATGCCGCCGGCCGCCCAGACCTTGCCGTTGCGCCACAGAGGATAGAGCGTGTCCAGACGCCACTGCACTCCATCGCCTGCCGCCATGGGATGCTCGAAGGTGACGCTCCGTCCGGTGGCAAACACCTGCTCCAGGTTCCGCGCGTACGTTTCTGCCGTCACCGGCTCATGCAGATCCTCGATGCGGAGCATCACGACGGCCTTCATCCCGGGCGGGAGCGACACGTGCCCGTTGCTGACCAGGTAACGGCCCTCGCGGTCGAGGATGTAGATGTGGTCGCTCGAGGATTCCACCAGCGCCCGATAGCGCGCTTCGTTCTCTCGCAGTTCCCTCTCCGCCAGCCTGCGCCCCCAGACGTCCCTCTCCCGTTCCACGGCGAACCGTTGGTTCACCATCAGCAGCAGGCCGAAGGCCAGCGCCACGAAGAGCATCTGATAGGCTACGAGCGCAAGGTTGTCGTACAAACCGGACCGGAAGAAGTCCTGCCCGGGCGGGACGTACAGCTCGGCAACCACCCGCAGCACGCTCACCACAACCAACGCGAGGAACAGCATACCCGTCAGGCGAGTCGAGGAGCGATAATCCGCGGGCGCCCGGAGCAGGAAGAGCCAGGCCGCCTGGCCCATGTAGATGACAAGGCCTGCCGAGAGATTGGTGTTGCGCGCGAAAAGGCTGGGCGTTACGAAGGTGAACCAGGCCTGAACGAGGAACAGCAGCGCGAGCAAGCCCCAGTTCACCCAGAGACGCAATGCACTGGGGTTCCTGCCGACATATTGCTCGGAACCAAGCAGCAGCAGCAGCGCACCGGCCAGAAACAACGGTACCCCGAAGAGGATGGAAACCGGGGCCGGTATGACCAAACGCAGCGCTACCATCAGGGTGCCGGCGAAGTGCAGTCCGTATCCGGCCAGCCAGAAGACGTAGGCTCCGGAGCGACGGCGGTAGCGCGTCCACAGCGACCGCATGACAACGACGCCTATGGCGGTGGTGAGCAGGTCGCCGAACAGGATGGTTCTTGTGTCGAGGAGGTTCACGGCGACGGGTGGCGGGTGACGAGTTGCGGGTTACGGGGGATGAGTTGCGGGTTGCGGGATACGGGAGGTGGGCTCTCGACTCCGGCGACTGGAGTCGACCGGCGTCGCTCGGGGTCGAGGGGAGTCGCCACTGTACTACCTGTCACTCGCAACTCGCAACACGTAACTCGACAGCCGCACCTACTCCTCGTGGTTGAGCTTCGGTACCTCCACCACCAGCAGGAACAACCCGAGTCGGCGGATGGCCTCGACGAATTGATCGTATCCCAGCGGCTTGGTCACATAGCTGGAGCAGCCCAGCTCGTGGCAGTGCGCGATTTCCCGCGGGTCGTCGGTGGTCGTGACGACAATGACCGGCATCCGCTTCAGTGCCGGGTCGGCCTTCACCTGCCGCAGGACTTCCGTGCCGTCGACCTTGGGCATGCGGATGTCCAGGAGCAGGAGGTACGATGTGTCCGGCTCGCGTCTGCGGCCGGTCCCGCGCCGAAGCAGGAAGTCCAGCACTTCCCGGCCGTTCGGGAACACCAGCTGCTCGTTGCTGATTCCGGCCCGCTTCAGGTTGCTTTGGATCAGCAGTACATGCGCCTCATCGTCTTCGGCAATCAGTATGACTACTTCTTTCTTCATCCATAGCTCCTATTCTCGGTCAGTCTCGAGTTGCGGGTGACGAGTTTCGAGTCCGTCCCGCAACCTGGCACTCGTAACCCGCAACCCGCAACACACCAGTTTCGCGTTGCGAGTGACGGGTTTCGAGTTCATCCCGGGACTCGTGACTCGCAACCAGTGACTCGTAACTCGCAACTCGCAACTCATCGCTTGCCCGCCGCCGGCAGTTCTATGTAGAACCTGCTCCCCCTACCCGGCTCGGACTCCACCCAGGCTCTCCCACGCATCCTGGCCAGGTTCTTTCCGACGATGGTAAGGCCCAGTCCCTCACCCGTGCCCTGCTTCGGCTCCACCTGGTAAAACGGCTCGAAGACGTGCCGCACGCAATCGCCGTCGACGCCGAGGCCGTTGTCCTCGACGCAGTAGACCGCCCGTTTGCCGTCCAGCTTTCCCGATACGGTAAGGACCAGCGGCCGGTCCGGGCTGCGGTACTTGATGGCGTTGTCTACCAGGTTCGCGACTACCTGGCTGACCAGCGTGGGGTCGCCCATGCAGCGCGGCAGGTCGGACACGTCTATGATGGCGCCGGCCTCCCGGACGGCAAATTCGAAGCTGCGCAGGACGCTGTCGACAATGGCGCCCATATCCACCACCTCGATCTTGACGGTGGTTCGACCCAATCGGGAGAGCTTGAGCAGCCCGGCCAGGAGCGCGTCCATTCTCGCCGCCCCGGCCTCGATGTACTTGAGCTCCTGCGGAATGTCCTGCTCAATCACCGCCGCCAGCCGCTCACGTTCCTTCGGAGCAGATTCCGTCAGTTTCAGCTCGGCAGCCAGGTCCTCAAGCGATTTGCGCAACTCCCCGGCAAAACCTCTCACCGTCACAAGCGGCGCCCGCAGGTCGTGGGATGCGGCGTAGATCAACTGCTCAAGTTCCGCTGCCTTGGCGGCGAGTTCCCGGTTCAACCGCTCCTCCTCAGCCTCGGCCTCTTTGCGTTCGCTGATGTCGCGGTGCACCGAGAGCCACACCTCGCCGAAATCGGGGTGCTTGTAGGTCGAAACTACCGCCTCGCACCAGAAGGGTGTCCCATCCTTCTTGACGTTCCTGACTTCTCCTCGCCACGTTCCGGATCGATTCAGCTCGGCGATGATTTTCGCGGCGGTTTCGCCGGGCGACTCGCTGTCGGGAGCGTTCACCACCGACACGTTCCTACCGACCAGTTCGCCCGGCACGTACCCGAACATCGCGTCGAACCTGGCATTGGTTTGCACGATCGTGCCGTCGGCCGCCCGGATGAGATACACGCCCTCGCTGGTATGCTCGAACACCGTGGAGAAGAAGCGCATTCGCTCCTCGGCCCGCTTGCGTTCGGTGACGTCCTCGTAGACGGCTACGATTTCGCCGGTCGGCAGCTTGTACACGTAGTTCTCACGCCAGCCGGCAATGCGGTCGTCCCTGTAGAGCGAGATCGGGTGGTGCTCGGGCTTCCCGGTCTTCCACACGCGCTGGAACACGTCGAACAAGCCGAGCTCCTTTACGCCGGGGAAGACCTCGGCCACGCTGCGGCCGATAATGTCCTTGCGCTTCACCTTCTCGGTCTGCTCGGCTGCAGGGTTGAAATCCTTGATGACGAAAGTCTGCCCATCTTCGCGTCCCTCGTAGATCGCCACACACGTGCCGATGCTATCAAACAGCTCGTGGAATCGGCTCTCACTCTCATGCCGCAGCTCCTCGGCCCGCCTGCGTTTGGTGATGTCGAGCAAAGTGGTTAACACAACCTGCCTGCCCTCGCGTTCGGCCGGCCACGCGTTCATCAGGCACGTGATGATCGAGCCGCCTTTGTGCTTGAGCGGCACTTCGCGGTCCACTACTTTGCCGTCCCGGCGCAGCGCGGCAAGCACGGCTTCCCGTCCTCCCGGGTCGGCGTACAGTGTGGCGACGTTGAGCCTACTCAGTTCATCGCTGGAGTAACCGAGCAGCGTGCCGAGGAGTCGGTTCGCATCCACTATCTCGCCTTCATACGTGGCGGTGGCAATTGCGGCCGGCGCCTCGTTGAAGAGGAAGCGATACCGGTTTTCGCTGTCAGCCAGGCGGCGCAACACCGGGTCGGTGGCGCGGAAGAAGAGGAAACTGCCGAAGAGGAGAAGGACCAGAGCAACCAGGCCGGCGAGGAGGCCGGCCTGCACGAACGGGGCGCGGACCTCGTCCAGGTCTATCTTCGCCACCGCGCCCCAGCCGTACACCTGCACGGGCTCGTACGCGGCCACTACCCTGGCTCCGCGATAGTCAAGGCCAACCATCGTCCCCGACAAACCGGAAAGAGCGTGCTGCATCGGTGTGCTGATTGCTCGGTCCCAGGCTCTCGCCTTCGGCAGGCCCGCGCCAGGACCCCGGTGACTGAGCAGGTAGTGGACGCTGTCGCCGATGCGTTCGGCAATCTTGAACTCGCCGGTTCGGCTCGCGCGCCCGTACAAGGCGTGCGCTCCGGCGAGTTGTTTCAGGACCGCCTGCCTTGACGCGCCGCGTCCGGTCGATGCGGGCAGGAGGTCGCCGCCTCCTTCCTCGTGGGCCGCAATCTGTTCGATGAGGCGAGCCTGACTCTGAACGTACTCCCGCAGCCGACTGCGAGTCTGGTTCAGCGAGGCGCTGTACAGGATGACAATTGCCAAGAGCGTGGACGCGGCCGTGGTCACGGCCAGTATGGCTACCAGCAGAACGACGTGGCCCTTGCCGGGCCCACGACGTAGGGATGGGCTGGTTCGGACCGGGCCAGTCTCTACCGGCGCCTCAGGACGGTCGAGGCCGGCGCTCGAGTCCGACGCGGGCGAACCGCGTCGTCCAGACATAGCGAGAAGATACACCCGCACGCCGGCCAGTCAAGAGGAGCGAGAAGCGTGAATGGCGAGGCGAGAAGCGCACGAGGAGCGCGAGGTGCGGCGGGCAGGCGGGCAGGGTCAGTCAGACCCGAGGAAAGTCTCGACTGCCGATACGAACTCGCGGGCCTGGTCTATCATGTCTCCGGCCGCGGCCTCGTCGACGTCCATCTCGTAGCTGTAGTCGCCGAGAATCCGCTTGTCGAATGCGTTCAGCAGCCAACGGTGGAGCTTCGGGTCGAGCAAACCAGGTTTCGCCAGATACTCACCGAAGGCCGCGTGAACGCCCGAGTGCTTGCGAAACTGCTGGTCCCTCTCGGCCAGAGCCGCCTCGGCGGCGTAGAACATGGCATAGTAGGCGCGGCCGGCGGCAAAGTCCGGCGCGCCGTCGCGCAGCAACAACCCGGCCGCCCGCAGGGCGCGTCCTGCCTTCACAAGCAGCTTCCTCGTCTCCGGTTTCACGCCGCGATTCCTTCCTTACGGACGTTCTTGACGAAGAAGTCGGTACCCTGGGTCCACGCGCGCCGGCTCAGGAAGACCCGGCTCAGGCTCAGTCCGTGCCGCAGCGAGAGCTCGGAAGCAAGCGACCCGGTGTGGTCCACTTCGCCGGGGTAGTCGGTCACGTCGTCCAGCACTATGAGCACGTCGAGGTCGGACCCCGGTTCGGCCTCGCCACGAGCGTACGAGCCGAACAGGTAGAGGCCGCCGAGCCGGTCTCCATAGAGAGACTCAAGTCCCAACCTGAACTCGGCCAGAATCGTCCGAACTTCGGCGGGAGTCCGGACTGTTGAGTTCACTGTGCTCATCGGCTCAGCATAGCAGGACGGCGGATGATGTCAAGAAGATAGAGAAATAAACAGGGACACTGAGCTTGTCTAAAAACCAGCTGATTCGTGCCTTTTGACGCATCCTTCGGTGTCTGACAACGTCTAATAGTTAGTGCGGTTTCCCCTGACAATCTGGTCTTCGGATGAAAGGAGTCACTGACTCATGC
>VGIR01000072.1 GCA_016867815.1 candidate division WOR-3 bacterium
CAAGGTCGCGTAGAGGACAGGCTACAAACAGGTCCTCTTGCCAGCGGTCTTGATGTCCAATCAAGGTCGGGCTCCTTTCGGTGGCATCCAACCTTCAGACGGCTGACATACTTACATGGTTGCATCAAAAGAGGGTTTTTCAACAGCCCCGCTGCCCCTAGTTCTCCCCGCACCGAGTCCGGTCTCCGACACCCTATTTCAGCAGCCAGAGGCTGAAGGCCATCGCCGCCATCCCGAAGATGACCCCGACGATGCTCAGGTGCTCGTGTCCGTACGATGACGCCACCGGCACCAGCTCGTCGAGCGAGATGAAGACCATGACCCCGGCGACGGCAGCCAGCATCCAGCCCAGCAGGGCCGGGCTCAGCACCGGGCCGATGAGGAGTGCGGCTACCAGGGCACCCAGCGGCTCGGCCACGCCGGACAGAAACGACCAGAGGAATGCCCGGCGCCGGGAGCCGGTTGCCGCGTAGATCGGCAGCGACACCGCCAGCCCTTCCGGGATGTTGTGCAGCCCGACCGCGACCGCGAGCGATACTCCCAACCCGACGTCACGCAGCGTTCCCACGAATGCCGCCATCCCTTCCGGGAAGTTGTGGATTCCGATCCCCAGGGCGATGAACACCCCGGTGCGCAGCAGGTCCGGGGACCTGCCCTTGCGCTCCGCGACGTGATGCTCGGCGATGTAATCGTGCGGCACCGCCACGTCAATCAGGAACATCAGCAGCATCGCGCCGAGGAAGACCGCGACCGCGAGCAGCAGTCCCAGGGATTCAATCCCGGCCGGGAGCAGCTCGATGAATGACACCAGGACCATCACCCCGGCCGAGAAACCCAGGACGAACGCCATGAACCGCGGCCCGGGCCGGCGCACCGCCAGACCCAGCAGGCTGCCGAAAGTAGTTGCCAGGCCGGCCAGCGTCGAAAGCAAGAGCGCCGTGCCGATGCTGCTGCTAACCGCCGTGCCTCTTCATCAATTCACCGCGCAATCGGTTTCCACAATCCGGAGATGCCTGTCCCGCCGGCAGTCGGAAAAACCCGCAATCCTCCGGCCCCTGTCGCCTCGCTGTCCGGTCCGCCATTTTGAAGTTTGATATCTGCATTCTGCAGCTTGAACTGGCGGGCGCAGCCCCACTGTCCCCAGTTCTCCACGATGTGAGATGGAACGATGGACGATTCTTCGTTCCGCTGATTCCGCCTATCGGCAATCGACATCGGCTTTCGCCTTGCGGCTCACGGTATCCGCGTTGGTTCGGCGAATTCGATCATCGTTCCCAGACGGACCAACTACGTACGCACCGTTCGACACGGGCCAAGAACGATGCACGACCTTCGCCGTGTCAATAATCACTTGCTGTCCCCGGAATCCGCCGCTGGTGCTATTGGTCTGCTTCTGAAGCTAGGCCGCCCGCCACTGACACACCCAGGATATGGCAGAATTCAGCTCGCCAGCCATTCGGCCAGGCGGCGCTTGATGCGGCGAAGCCTTTCTGGCGCGACTCGGCCGATGGCTCCGATGAACGTACCTTCTTCCGCGACCGCCAGTCTGCCGACGCGGACCAGACTTGCTGCTTTGAGACCACTCACCAGGTAGTCGGCATCGTCCTCTCGGACTACGTCGTCAAACCCGGCTACTTCGAGGTGAAGCTGCGAGGAGACCATGCTGACAAGCCAGTCACCAAATCGTCCGGGCAGTTTCCCGAGGACCACGGCCGGACGAAGCTTTCCGGCTTCGAAATCGGTATGGGGAAACCGGAACAGCACTATCTGGCCGGGTTGCATCGAGAAAACGTCTCCTTCAAGTCGGACAGCGAGTAGGTCGGGCCTTCCTCGTTTTCCATACCCCGCATGGCGCAGATCAGCGAGAGGGCGGTCCAGTCTCCGTCCCGCACGGCGGACGTTTCTCCACCCCTAGTTGCCAGGAACTCCGCGAAATCCCGCACCTCAGCCTGGAGCCTGTCAGGTAGTTCCTGCATCAGCTTGACTGTCTCTTCAAGTGTGCTCATATGTACGCCTTCTTACGACAAGCAATATAGCCCGGCGACATGGTGAAGTCAAGCAACCGGCCGAGCCCCGGTTCCGACATTGGACGGCATGCTGGTGCACGTACGCTTGGGCGGAAAGGACCCTGGCTCTCACCCGTTGGGTGCTGTCATTCCGCTCGTTCCGACGGTGGCGCAGCCACACGAGGGCGTCCGCGCCCGAGTCGAGGAATCTCGCCTGAGAGACCCTCGGCTCACTCCGTTCGCTCGGGTTGACACGTGGCAAGAATGTCGGTTCTGGGGCCGAGAGGGCGGACGAAGTCAGAGGCTAGCCATCAGATGTAAGTGACCCGCATCTTCGTATCTTCATGGCTGACCGCTCCGCGCTATTCGACAGGGGCTTCTGAAGCCAACTGCATCCTCGTTGGTTCGGCGGAGCCGTACACCGTACATCGTTCTTGGACGAACGAACGATGCACGAAAGAACGATAGACGACCGAGGCCGTTGGCTGCTAGCCGCAAGCCGTCGGCCCGCCGGCCCGTCAATCGGCAATCGACATCCGCTTTCGGCCTGCGACTTGAGGCCTGTGGCTTGAGGCCCGCGGGCAGCGCCCGCGTCTATCGGCAATCCGAAATCGCGAATCCAAAATGGCTTGGGCCGTGTCAACAGTCACTTGCGGTGTCCCCCGAATTCTCACTGGCACTGGTCCGTGCAGCTAGTGCCACTTCTCCTTGGTTGCCAGTGCGACCGTCTTGTCATGTCGTACCTTGGCTTCGTGCAGGAATCAGGATGAAGGAGCGGCGTCCCTTGGCCTCATTCACCTTTCACAATCCGCAAGGGCCGGGTCAACGGTATCACCCGCCGGGCGACGGGCGACAGGAAATACACCCCCGGCTGAAGCCCTTCCCCAATCTGGTTGCCACCGCAGACACCGACCTTCCTACCTGAAATGTCGGAGAGCACGAAGCGTTCGGTCTCATGCCCGGGTACTTTGGCAGAGACGCTGAACGGATTCGGCTGAGCCCGGAACGCGGTCCGCGAGTTCGCGAGCTGAGGAGTTGAAGGTTCCTCCACCTCGAGGTTGCCGTTGGCGTCGGTCTTGACGAGATAGGCATCGTACCTCCCGGCGCCGAAGGATTCGGTCGTGCCCGCGATGATGTAGCCGCCATCTGCGGTCTGCTGGACCGACCAGCCGCAGTCGGAGAGCGTCCCGCCACAGGTTCTGGTCCACAAGGTATCCCCTGAAGCATTGGTCTTGATGAGATAGACATCGAAGCTCCCTGCGCCAAAGAAGTAGGTCCCGCCTGCGATGGCGTAGCCGCCGTCTGCGGTCGGTTGGACAGAGAAGCCCTGATCGATGCTCGTCCCTCCGTAGGTTCTGGTCCACAGCGTATCGCCTGAGGGGTTGGTCCTAATCAAATAGACGTTGTCGTAGTCCGGCGTCCCTGCGCCGAAGGACGTGGTCCAGCCTGCGATGATGTAGCCACCGTCTGCGGTCTGCTGAACCGACTCGCCCCAATCATGATCCGTCCCGCCATAGGCTCTGGTCCACAAGGTATCGCCTGAGGGGTTGGTCCTAATCAAATAGACGTTGGCGTAGTCCGGCGTCCCTGCGCCGAAGGACGTGGTCCAGCCTGCGATGATGTAGCCGCCGTCTGCGGTCTGCTGGACCGAGCAGCCCTCATCCATGCTTGTGTCGCCATAGGTTCCAGTCCACAGCGTATCGCCCGAGGCGTTCGTCTTGATGAGATAGACGTCGCCGACCCGTGCGCCAAAGGACGCGGTCCAACCTGCGATGATGTAGCCGCCATCTGCGGTCTGCCGGACCGAGGAACCCATATCGCGGCTCGTATCGCCATAGGTTCTGGTCCACAAGGTATCCCCCGAGGCGTTGGTCTTGATGAGATAGACATCCAAGTCCCCGGCGCCGAAGGACGCGGTCCAGCCTGCGACGACGTAGCCGCCGTCAGCGGTCTGCTGGACCGAGAGACCCTCATCGTCGTCCGCCCCGCCATAGGTTCTGGTCCACAGCGTATCGCCTGCGGTGTCGGTCTTGATGAGACAGACATCGTACAATCCTGCGCCGGAGGACGCGGTGTAGCCCGCGATGATGTAGCCGCCGTCGGAGGTCTGCTGGGCCGAACATCCCCAGTCGTCGTTCGCGCCGCCGTAGGTCTTCCACCAGCTCCCTTGATCAAGGACCGGGGAAGCACAGACAACAACAGACACGACGAGTTGCGCCACCAGGAGCACTGCACACCTCACGGTCTTGCGCTGCCGGAAGCTCTCGGGTGCTTCCCGTGTTTCCGTGTCGACCATCTCAACTCCCCTTTCGCCGTTCGGATTTCCTCTCTCGTCAGTCCATACAACTCGTGCACCAGCACGTCAATCTGCTTGTCGTTCGCCTCTATCGTGCGCCTGATGGGGGCCTGCTCGTGCGGGGCCTCAACCTTGGGCAACTGTTTGTGCAGGTCGAGCATCCGTTCCACCAGTTCGACCATGTTGTCATGCCGCGCCTTGTCGCGGTCCGTCAACGTCCAATAGGATGGCCGTCGCTCGCCGGGTTCTCTCCGGATTCTTCGAGAACAGACGGCCATGGACTGCACGCGTGATTCCACGACCAGACTAGGAGCCATCGCGGTCGCGGGCGGAATGCAGCAACGCCTCTAATCGTCGCTCACTCAACGGGTCATGTTCCAGGACCAGGTCGTAGATGAGTCCGAGGAAGCTGGCCTGGACTGATCTAACCGAGCTGAGGACAGGTTCACCTTCATGGCCAGCGGCAGCCCATGACACCGGCAGATCGAATTCCCTAGTCCACCAAGTATCCACTTTCTCCAATAGACGCACCATCTCCTTGAAAAGACGCGTGTAGCGGCCGGAGTCGAAGCTCGGCAGCAACTCCGTCAGGTTGTGCGCCAGCTCATGCCTGGCAGTCCGGATGTCTTGCATCTCCGTGATGTTCTGTCTATCCAGAACTCCCCGATGGGCCAGCCACTCCAGAGATGACTCAAACCTCCTCTTCTTTCCTTCAGGGTCCAGCGCAAGTACCTCTCTCTCGTAGTCGTCGGAGACGTATATCCACTCCCCGTCGCCACCCGTTTCGTGTAACTCCAATAGCTTCCTAACCACGACGTAATAGAGATGCTCGTATACGACCACGAAGAAGCCCGAAGTGATCAGTGCATCGCGAAGCCTATCAACTGGAAGCCCTTCGTTTAGCCACATGGCAAACGGGATGACCCCACTTGGCTCCTTCAGCCAGTCTTCTCTCGCGTACTTCACGGCACCTTCACGCAAGATCGGACACGTGGTTCGCACATCGGCGACAAGGGTCGGTTTCTTATTGCAGAACCTGCGTTCGATTCTCGGAGAGTCTTTTTGGCAGTATCGGTGCGTGAACCATCACGGTGCGGCCCAGATCATCCTGGAATCTGCATTCCACATCGAAATAGCGGGCCCGCTGGAGAAGGCTCCCATACAAACGCAGGTGTTCCCGTTGTCGTCGGTCAGTGACAAGGTTGGCCGATCGTTCAGCACGTCAAGTGATGCCCGAACTCTGTCCTCTGCATCGCGAAGAATCACCGTCGGCCCCTGCCTAACGACGGCTAGTCCGATCCGAGGACGACGGTTGGCTCCGTTCTCATCCCATAGCCATAGAGCGGGACCGGTCGAGTCCACAGCAAGGGCAGCGCGGGGCATGCCGCTCTCATCTCCCAAGATGAGCGACACGGAATTCCAGTTGGCGCTGAACGTGCCGCGTTGCCTGTGCCACTGATCCTCCAGAATCAGGCGTTGGGTTCGGATTGCTCTGCTGTTCCTGGTGCGGGTCATGCCCCACATGAGCGCAACCACGGCAATCAGAAGACTCAACGCCGTGGCCGTCAGATACCATCGGCGGTGGGCTCTTGCCCGTTCGGCCTCTGCTTCTAGTAGGTCAAGACGTTCTTCTATTGTCACTGTCTGCCTCCTTAACAAGTTGCCGGTCAGCCAGCCTTTGTCTGTCTACATTCAGGTCCATGGTTCCCGTACCGCAACACAGAGCCTCTGACCTTCAGCGCGCGCCCGAAGGGCACTGCAGGGTCGCAGGAAACTCTACTGCCGCCTCCCTAGACTTCGATACTTCGCAGCATTGGCAGCGGCGTCTGATCTTAGCTTCGCGTCGAACAGGCTGTCATCACTGATACAAGACAGGACGGCATCGCTCAGTCGATTGTACGTAGCGACGTCAACATCCGATTCAAAGACAACTCGGTCCGATGAGATGGAGTACGATCCCTGACGTGCCAGCAGAAAAGCTAGGAGGCTGTCAGACGACGCGAAGATCCGTCGTTGGATCGTGAACCTCATCCTGGTGTTCGCGCGTGCCGCGACGTTCTCCCTTATCCCCGCGAGAAGATCGCGTTTCGTCTCGGCGGGGATCTTCATCGTCGTAACAGCGCTTTCGAGCTCGGCGAGGCGGCGATCAGCCAATGCATCGTACTTGTCGGCTATTTCCATGGCCTTTCGTAGTCGGCGCCGTCCAGAGGTAAGTACTGACGCGGAGCCGAAGTTCTCGGGTGACATCAACCCCGCTAGGTCGAGACGCCCGATCTCGGAGTCCATGCTCTCTGCATCGCACTGAACCTGGTTCGCAAAGGCATCAATAAGCACTTTGAGTTCCGCGTACTGACCATAGGTATCCACCGACGCCGCGCCGACTGCGATCCTCTGCCCGTCGACGCCAACCGCCTCAGTTACGTCCCCCAAGTGAGATAGCACTGCCCGTTCACTGGAACCAGCAGGGTCCGGCTGCAGATCGCTGAGAACGGAGGGGTTGAGTAGCTGTATCTGGTCAAGAAGCCGGTCGTTGGCCTTGTATGCCACGAAGGCTGAGAACCTTAGCGCGCCCCAGGCTAGAAGCCCGAGTGAGGAACATAAGATGAACGTCGCCCAGCGCCGTCGCTTGAGCAAGTATCGCCAGATCAGCGAGACACCGAGAAACAACAGCCCGGGCCAGAAGAGGGCCCCTGCGCATGCGCCGATCACGTATCCTGCGCTCTGTCTCATAAGTCGTGCCAGCAGTAGCGCGTAGATCAGGATGCCTTCGGATTCACGGGGCCCGCTAGGTGTCTGGGCCGTCATGCGAAGTGGCCAGGGGTCCGCGAGATATCGCTGCAGCACCCCGCGCATTGCCAGTTGCTGAGAGAGCGATCCGGTTGCAGTTGCACCCACCACTAACAGGACTGCCGAGACAACCAGTAGGACCACCGCCAAGATACGCATCCGAGCCTCCTGACGCACGGCTTCCTTTGGTGACGGACCACCGATGGCGTTATGCGACGCTTTGGACTCCGAAGGTAGAGGTATCATGGTCTCACATGTCGGGCAGTAAGGAGGCAGCTGACTCCTCTCCACTCGTCAAGGGCGGGTATCTCCCCGACTTGATCATCGTCAGAATACTGCGGCGGGGTTGGCCGATTGTCAAGCGAACGCACGCGCCCTTGGATTTCGCGGCGTGCAGTAGACGCCGCCGGCTTTCCTGACCTCGGGCTTTTCCTCGACCTTGGCCTGATGCCTTGCTGTCAGTCGTATGACTTTGCCGAGGAACTCGCTAGGAGAAGTGCCAACGCCGAATGCCGAACGCCGATCTCGGTGCTCAGGGCGGAGTTGTTCCTCTTTGTAGTCAGGGGACAGGAAGACCTTGCGGTCGCGGGAGAACCGCTCGACGAGGTCAGCCACCAATGCGGGAGGAGAAGCTCCCATGGAAGCTCAAGAATACCCTCGGGCAATACGAAATCAAGCTCCCGCCGAAGCGTGGCAGAGACTCGGACAGAGACTTGGACGGAGTGCCGGGAAAGCAGCGGGAGAGATGATGGTGGTGAGAGTGAGACCGACAGTGGGAGCAACCGTAGGAGCAGTGATTGGGGCAGGAATGGAGCCGGCAGCTTGTCCGACGCTCGGGCAGGTGATTGCGCAAACTGCTGGGTCGAGCGCGGGTGAAGCGGCCGTTCCCGCGCTCGCTGAGATTGCGGTCCAGGGGACTTGAGGGAGTGCGGGGATAACGCTCCGGCCCGTAGCCGGTGAGACGACGGGCGCAACTGCCGCACACAGACCTTGGCCGACTACAGGAGGAAGGCTGTGCCCAAATATGGGAGGAGCGACCACCGGGCGGGTTTTCAAAGACTTACGCTATCCCTTTGGGTCGGCTTCCGGCTAGCTGGGTCATAGAGACAGGTCAGAGATTCCTCGTCTATATGTAGTGGTCAGCCGTTTCCGACCACAATTCTGCCGGGGAGTGGACGGCCCACAGGCCGCCTGGGGGGTAGCATCAGCCGACCCAAGGAGTCAAAAATCAAAAGCTAGAAGTCAAAAGCCAACGCGCCGAACATCGAGCCGAACAACGCCGCGAACAACCGGTGGAACAACGACTCGAACAACTACCTGAACAACGCGTGGTACAGCGACCTATAGAGCTTGGGATTGAGGTCGAGGTTCAGGTCGAGATGGAGCGCAAGACGCAGCCGCCGACGCAAGCGAATACGGAGGTTGCGATACCTTGCCCGATGCCTCGTGAGGAACAACGACGGATGCTTCCCGGGACGGAACCGCGTTTCCGTCGCGAGGCCGCAATCAGGATCTCAACTCCAAGGCACAAGGACACTAAGGGCGCACTTCGGCCGAGGCGCTGTCCGCCCTGAAATCGGTGCCAATCTGTGGTTCGTCCCGTGGTCGGGTGAAGCGAGGCAGAGTTGGCCCGGTTTGACAGCATCGCGGTCAGGCATAGACTGGTGCCCCCATGCGGCGCAGCCCGGCGTACCTTCTTCTCCTGCTGACGACCGCCGCCGCCTTCGGTCTCGACCTGACGACATTCCGGCAGTCGTACTCCCGCGCCAGCCGCGCCGACTGGTCGCTGCGCTCCGACCTCTTCGCCTTCGACCAGACCGGCCGGGAAGCGGGGCAGGGAGGCGTGTTGCTGGGACTCGCAGGCTGGCGGACCTCCATCCTCAGCGAACAGCTTGACCTCGACCTGAACGCGTCGGCCTCCGCGGGGGCCGGAGCGCAGAACGGCGGCGCTCCGGACACGCTGCCGGCGTCTCGGCACTACCTCTCGGCCGCGCTGGGTTTGAACTCGACTGCGACCTGTCACGCCTATCTGCCCGGGACCGATGCCTTTGTTCGCGTCGGTATTGATGCAGGCGCCTCCTGCGATGTGGATGATGAGCGGGATGGGCGGGAGTGGGCGCGGATCCGGACCACCCGTCTTGACCTGGGCAGCGGCCAGCTCGGGCTGGGATACGGGCGGATGCGAGACGCCTGGCCCTTGTATCGCGCCGCCCGTCTGGCCCGTGTCCTGAGGGAGGAGGGAGTGCTCACCCGCGAGTTGTCCGACGACGACCTGCGGGGTCTGGGCGGGTTGCTTTCCCGGGCCTGGAAGCTGTTCTACGCTCACGACCGGGCCGCGAAGTTCTACTACGATTCGCTGGAGCAGTGGCTGACGCGCGCCGGGGCAATCAGCGAGCCGCTGCCGGCGTATACCCTGTTCCGACTGGATGAGACACCGCTTATCGGTTTGGATGAGCGCCGGTTCGGGATGCGTGGCTTCCTGACCGCCGACATAGATGCGCACTTCGGGAGCCTGTCGTACGACGCGTCCGACATAAGCTGGACGAAGATCGACACCTCGTTCCACCGGAGCTTCCGGGTCGGGTGGGAGTTCAGACGGCCGGTCGGGTTGCGTTGGAGCTACGGCGCCTCGGCGGCGTACGCTCTGCCCTGGCCCCGGACCCAGCCGAGGGTGGAGCATCGGCTCGAGCTGACGGGCGACGCTTCTTACGACATGACCGACGGCCTGGTTGCGTCATACGCTGTCGGCGTTACTCCGTACTACTCGCCGGCGCCCACACCCTACTGGGACAACCTCTTTGAGCTGCCCTCGACCCATACCCTGGTTTTCTCCTACTACGTGACCGAGCGGTTCGCCGTCCGGCTCGGAGGTCGCTACACTACCGACTTCGACCTGCAGTACCGCGAGAGATACAGCCGTTCGAGCATCAAGCATCACTGGGCCGCCGCTTTGAGGGTGACTTTCGGCCGGATTCCATCGGGCTGGGGAGGGCTCTACGATTTCTAGTCTCCTGCTGCTGGCGATGGTGGCGGGATTGCTCGGGCGCAATCCGTTGCTGGACTATCGGCTGCCCGAGACCAGCGCCAGGAGTTGGAGCGTCGAGATTGACCCGGATACTTTCGTGGACTTCGGCACCGGGGAGCGGTTCTGGTTGCGCGGCGCGGTGGTCCCGCGCTACGACATCCTCGTTGTCGGTGAGCGCAAGTACATCGCCGCAACGGCGAGACTGGGAGTTTCGACCAGCGTGAGCAGGTCTTTCTCTATCTCCGGCGGCCCGAGCCTGGACGCGGACGCCGACTGGTATCCGAGTCAACTGCCGGTCAGCATCGGCACGAATTCGCACTTGAGCGCTGACCTTGGCCACTCGCAGGGCCCGGGGTACTGGCGCTACGACTGGCTACATGATTCGGTCTGGATTCCCAGCCACAATGACAACTCGTGGTCGGTTTCAACCGAGATGGAGCTGGGGCCGGCGTTTGGGCGGCTCCGCGACGCAACTCCTGTTCTGGAAGCACTGCTCATCGGAGAGGCGCTGTCGAAAGAGGGGTTGCTGGCCGCACCGATGGGCGAGGAGGTGGTGCAGGGACTGGCCGGGACGCTGGCCGGCAGCAGCCGCTATTACTACACGCACGACTCGAACCGGGCGACGAAGTTCTATTACGCAGAGATCGAGCGGGTCCTGGCAGCAGCCGGCTGCATTGCGGGCAGGCTGCCGGCCCGAATCTGGCTGCGCATCCGGGAGATCGTGGGAAGACAGCCGCTACTCGGCGACCGCTACTGGCGCACCGGCGCGAAGCTGGCGACGCGCTGCGGGATCGACGCGGGCCTGAGCCGGTACTCGAGAAACCGCGGCGGCCAGCGCGAGGTGACCGAGGACGCCTACGCGGAATTGTCAGGGCTGGCGACATTCGCCTTCGGGCATCCCTTCACCACCCGGCTGCATCTCTCCGGCACCGCCGAAGCACACCACCTGCCCCATTTCGGACACCAGGACGCTTCGGCCGACGTTGTCCTTTCCTATCTGCTGCCGGACCGGATGCTGCTCAGTCTGACCGGCCGGCTGCAGTTGACCCGCGACAACCTCTCCCAGACGCAGGTGCCGGTCCTTTCCTACCAGGGCGCGTCGGTGGGAGCGGACCTGCTGTCATACGTTGAAGACCGAAGCACGTTGAGTGTGGGAGTAGCCTGCGACCAGAACGGCACCCAGTCCGGTGAGTCAGCGTCCTGGCAGCGAACCTGGGGTCTGGGTCTCAGCGTTTCGCTCCGCCACTACTTCTAGTCCGTCAGCGTCGGCGTCCCGGCTTTCACAAGCAGTCTCTACTCGTCTTCGCCGCGGCCGGAGTCGGGGGGCCGGGGCTGGTGCTTCTTCATCTTGGCCCAGTATTGACGCCTGGCCAGGAACCTGAGTTCGCGCTGCATCTTCTCGAAGTTGTGGAGGCGCTTGGGGTCGAGCGTCCCGGCTTCGAGAGCGGCGCGAACCGCGCAGCCCGGCTCTTCGTCGTGCCGGCAGTCGCGAAACCGGCACTGCCGCGCAAGCGCCTCGACGTCTTCAAAGGCGCCTGCGACGTCGCTTTCGCTTCCCCAGAGCTGGAGTTCGCGCAGGCCGGGCGTATCCATGAGCAACCCACCACCGGGAAGCGGAATCAGCTCGCGCCGCGTGGTGACGTGCTGGCCCTTGCCGACCGCCTGGCTGACCGCGCCGGTCTGCTGCCGTTCGGCGCCGAGCAGGCGGTTGATGATGGTGGACTTGCCGACGCCGGAGGATCCGACGAAAGCGAGCGTCTCGCCCGGGCGGGCGTAGGCACGGATTGCTTCGAGCCCGGTGCCCTCGGCCGCGCTGGCCTGAAGGACTGACACCATCGCCTGAATCGGGCCGAGCTGCGCAAGCGCGGTCGCAGTGTTCGGACAGATGTCGGTCTTGTTCAGGACGACTACCGGCGTAGCGCCGCTCGCGAGCATGGCCGCGACGTAGCGTTCGATGCGGCGCGGGTTGAACTCCTGGTCGAGCCCGGTGACAAGAAAGACAGTGTCGACGTTGGCGGCGATGACCTGCTCTGCGGTCAGGCCGAGCGGGACCTTGCGCGAGATGGCAGTACGGCGAGGCACGAGGGCGTGGATGATCGCTTCGCCTGCGGAGTGGGGCCTGACCGCTACCCAGTCGCCGACCGCCGGGAACCCGCCGTGTTCCCCGGCCTCGTGACGGAACCGGCCGGAGAGTTCTGCCCACAGCTCGGCGCTGCCGTCGTGGACCAGGTAGAGCAGCTTCTCCTGGCTAATGACGCGCCCGGGGCGCAGACCGTCGGCTTCGTGCGGCGCGAATTGACGGCGGAAGAACTCACTCCAGCCGAGATCAGACAGACCGAGGTTGCCGTCCACCATGGTTGGGAGGCTATACGCGCCGCCCGTGAAGTCAAAGAGTGCCGCCAGGTAACGGTGGCGCGGCTTCGGTCTACCGCACCAGGGCGAACTTTTCGGAGAGCGAGCCTAGTCGTGCTACGTAGATGCCCGGCGTGAGTCCGCGCACCGGCAGGCGCGCGACCCGGGTGCCCAGGCTGAACCGGCGGACCAGCTTGCCGGCGCAGTCGTAGAGTCTCAGCGACGAGTGACCGGTGAGGGAAGGCGCCTGAACGAGCAACTCATCACGCACGGGATTCGGCCCAAGCGTCAAGCGTCTGGCGTCAGGCGTACGGCGTCCTTCCTCGACTCCCAGGGTCGGTTCGTAGATCTGCAGCCCGGCGCCGAAGTCCGCGACGTAGACGAGGCTGCCTTCGAGCCAGGCGGCCCAGGCCGTGTGCGGCGTGTCGTAGAAGGCTCGCTCGACCGGGTTTACCGGGTTGTTGCAGTCGATGACCCGCAGCCCGGCAGTCGCGTCGGAAACGTAGGCGTATCCGGCCTGCACTCGCACGGACATCGCCTGGCCCGGGGTGTCGTAGACACCCAGTTCTGAGGGGTTCGCCGGGTTCGATACGTCGACGATACGTAGGCCCGAGTTTCGGTCGGCCACGTAGGCCCTGCCGTTCACTACGTCGAGCCCGAACGCGTAGTCCGGCGTATCGAAGAAGCCGATCTCCCAGGGCGCGGCCGGGTTGGCCACGCTGATGATGCGCAGACCCTTTTCGCGGTCCGCCACGTAGGCGATCGTGTCTACTACCCGCACCTCGCAGGCGATACCCGGTGTTTCGAAGTGCCCGACCTCGGTGGGGTGGGCCGGGTCGGAAATGTTCAGCACGCGCATGCCGGAGCCGCGCTCGGCGACGTAAGCATGGGGCACGGCCACGAAGACGTGAATCGCGTAGTCGGGGGTGTCGAAATAGCCGACCTCGTAGGGCGCATCTGGGTTGGCGATGCTGACGATCCGGATGCCATCACCCCATGCGGCAAGATAGGCAAGAGTGTCGGCGATCGCCAGGCCCTGTACCTGGTCCGGTGTCGGGTAGGTACTGCGCTCAACCGGGTAGGTCGGGTCGCTGACGTCGATGACGCGCATGCCGCCGTAGCCGTCGGTCACATAGGCGCTGTTGTTGCTGACCGCAACGTTGTGCGCCCATTCCGGCGTGACGAACTGGTGGACTTCATTCGGGGCAACCGGGTTAGAGACGTCCACGATTCGCAGGCCGCCGTTCCAATCCGACAGGTAGCCGTAGTTGCCCATTACCTGGACGCCGTGAGGATAGAGCATCATCCCCGCAGCGCCGAGGCGGAGCGGCGCGGTCGGGTCGGCCACGTTCAGGACAACGAGTCCCGCGGCCCAGTCCGCCACATAGGCGGTCGTGTCTCTGACCACCACGCCCATAACGCCGGTCAGGCTTTCGAATCTGCCGACTTCGCAGGGGCTGAGCGTATCGGCGATACTGATGACACGCAGGCCGCTGGTTTCGCAGGCGACGTAGGCGTGCGAGCCGGAGGTCACCAGGTTCTTGGCCGTGGCGCCGAATACGCAGCGCCCGGTCTCGCGCGGGTTGGCCGGGTCGCTGACGTTGACCGTGACCACTCCCGAATCACCGTTGGCGACGTAGGCCCAACCCGCCTGCACCCACACGTCCCAGGCCCGGCCGCGGGTGTTGAGCCGGCCGACTTCCAGCGGGTGCGCCGGGTCCGATGCGTGAAAGACGCGCAGGCCTGAGTCGCGGCCCGCGACGTAGACGTAGTTGCCGGACACGGCGACGCCGTTTCCCGGCCCCGCGACCCCAGTGCCGCCCAGCCGCACCGGCGCCGAGGGGTTCGATACATCAAAGATGTCGAGCGGCCCGGATACCACGTACAGCCGGTTGCTTGCGTACCACATGTCACGGACGTAACCGCGGGTACGAATCCCGTCGGACAGGACGATGGGCGAGTTCGGGTTGGTCAAGTCCAGCACATAGACGCCGCCCCCAGACCCGCAGAACCCGAGGTTCCGCGCCGGGTCTACTGCCGAGTTCGACGAGGGGCCGAACGGCCAGTTGCCGACCAGCCGGCAGTTCAGCGAATCGGCCGCGAACCCCGCGCCCGCGAGCAGAATGACAGCGGAGACGAGACGCATCCTCATCGTGACCGTCCCGGGCTAACGGACCACGGCGAGGCGTGCCGTATGGCTGCTCCCGCCCGCGACCAGCTTGCAGAAGTAGACGCCCGGCTTCACGCCGGCAGCGTTCCACATCGTTTGGTGCTCGCCTGCGACACGACTTCCGGCTGCGAGCCGGGAGACCAGGTTGCCGGCCACGTCATAGACCGCGCAGCTCACTGAGCTGCCCCGCGGCAGGCTGTAGCCTATCGTTGCCTGGGTGCCGACCGGGTTCGGGGACACCATGAACGGACGGTTGGCCCCGAGCTGGTTTCCTTCCTCGATTGCGGCCGCTTCCAGCGAGATGTTGTCGGCGGAAACTTCCGCCCAGCCGCCTCCTCAGGTGCCGTTGTCGTAGGCGAAGAGATCGATAGTCAGCTTCCTGACGTTCGCCGGGTCGATGCCGGGCAGGTGCGTCGATATCTCACTGGCGATGTCGATGCTGAACGGCGTCCACACCCCGGGTGTCGTGACCTCAATCAGGCTCTGGGTGTCGCTCACGGCCCAGGTGCAGTATTGGTCGTGGAGGTATAGCATCGTGTTGCCCATGCTCATCCCGGCCGAGTCCAGATAGCGTACTGCAAACGCAGCTACCGGCCAGCAGGTAGAAGAGCCGCCGCCGATTTCCAGGCACCCGTCAAACGAGAGCGTCAGGTTCACATTGGGGATGTCCACGGTCTGGTTCAGCGAGGCGTACTTGGCGAGGTACTTGCGGACTGAGACGGCATGGCCCGGCGTAGGCTGGCCGAGCGTGTCGGACCAGGTGAATGTATCGCCGCCGGCAGTGTTCACGGCCATTGTATCCCAGCCGACGTCGACCGTCTGCTCGAAATCGCCGTTCACCAGCAGGTTGGCCGAGGTCAGCCCGGCAATTGCGGCGAGCGTGATGATACTACGGAGAGCACTAAATGTTTGACAGCTTGAGGTCATGTTGCCGCATATCGGACGTGCTCTTCCGCAAAGTAACTCCTGACCACTTCTGGCTGGCGTTGCCGGCTGCGTAGGTAGGATCGGGCC
>VGIR01000073.1 GCA_016867815.1 candidate division WOR-3 bacterium
GGCCCGATCCTACCTACGCAGCCGGCAACGCCAGCCAGAAGTGGTCAGGAGTTACTTTGCGGAAGAGCACGTCCGATATGCGGCAACATGACCTCAAGCTGTCAAACATTTAGTGCTCTCCGTAGTAGCTCATCGGCTGGCTCGGCGACAGACAGTAGCGCCTCACCTCGGCCTGGAAGAAGGCGGTATCGGGCCAGCACTTGTCGACCATGAACTTCCAGGCGTCGTCGTAGCTCATCCGGCCGGTGTGGAGCTTCGCGTCCACGATGATGCGTGCGGCGCGGAACCAGACACCGCCGAGCCAGCGCAGGTCCGGGAACGAGTCGGGCGGGTAGAGTCCCTGCTCGACCACCATTTGCTCGCAATAGAGCGCCCAGCCTTCAATCAGGCAGGTGTTGAACTGCAGCCGGCGGATGAACGACGGGTTGTGATTGGCGACTGAAATCTGGAAGTGGTGACCGGGCAGGCCCTCGTGGACGATTCCGCCCCGGTGACCGCGCCGCCTGCCGGAATTGTAGTACTGCCGGGCCAGGGCGGTATCGAACCGGTCGGGCAACGGCCGGATGTACATGTAGCCGGTCTGGTTCTCGTCCAGCGGGGCCGCGCCCTCCATGGCGATGCCGGGGATGATGCGGCGCATGAAAGCCGGGGTCTCGACTACCCGGAGCGGCCCGACCCAGGCGGGTACCGTGGCCGTGTTGCTGCTCTCGACCCAGACCCGCATGGACTCGATCTCCGCCTGCTGGGCGGCGAGCACGTCCTGCCGGGAGAAGCCGGCCGGCGCGGGCTCGTCCGTCGGCCGCGGCGCCGGGTGGCGCTTCAGGACCTCGGCCTCCTCGGCACGCAGCACCTTCCGCACCGAATCGGTACGTGCGAACAGGTTCTCGCCCATCCGCAGCAGCGAGTCGGAATCGAAGTCGAGGAACTTGTCGGTCGCCAGCAGGTAGTTGAACTTCTCCCGGCCCATCGCAAAACTGTCGCTCAGGCGCGGCAAATCGAGTTCCAGCCCGGCCCGCCAGGCGCGGACGGAGTTGACAGCCTTGTCTGCGGCCGCGGCGAGCCGGCTCGCGAGTTCCGGAACCTGCTTGCCCAGTTCGTCCGCGCTCTCCTGGAAGAAATCCTCCGCATCCTTCAACCCGTCGATCGCGGCCTCGGCGTAGAGCCGGGGCGGGTCCTTCACACTGGCGCGGGCCTGCCGTATGAACCGCGGCACGTCCTCCATGCGTTCGGCCGCGCACCGGGCGCGTTCCGCCAGCGGCGCGAAGTCGCGCAGGAGAACGTAGTAGACGCCGCCGACGCACTCGTCGGAGTAGTAGTGCGGGTCGCGCTCCAGCAGCTTGAACCGGTCGAGCCAGAAGAGCTCCATCTTCAGGTTGGAGGCGAGCAGCTCGCGGTCGATGCGTTCGTCGAGCGACAGCGCGAGCGTATCCAGGCTGTCGACCTGGGCGAGGAAGCGGCTGACCGAGCGCTTCAGGGCAACGGTACGGGCGGGCGAATAGTCGCCGAGCCGGCCGTCGAACTCGTGGAACCCGCAGCGGGTCGCGTCCACCGGGTGGAACTCCCAAAGCGTCCGGTAGGCCGCGCGGCCGAGTGAATCAAGCCTGGCGCTCGCGCCCGGCCGGATCGGGCCGATCGCGAACGCCGAGGCTACGAACAGGCCTGCAGCGCAGACAAACGGTGCGAATTGTACCCGCAGGCGAAACATCCGGGCCTCCTTTCAGTGTGCCGGCAGGGAAGGGATTGAGAGAGTATCAGGCAAGGCAACACGGAGTCAAGCGGGAGAGCGGTCAGCGCCCCGCCGTGACGGGAGGCCCGGCGACGGCAGACCCCAAGAAAGGGCCGGGGAAGGCAGCCTTCCCCGGTCCCTATTGTGCTGGTCGCGTTACGGCGCTACCGGCGCGACGACGTTGAAGACGTCGGTGCGGATGGCCTGCAGCACGGCCTCGATCAGGCCGCGGGCCTTCCACTTGGCAATCAGGACCGCCGCTTCCTTCGCGAGCGACTCACCCGAGATGTCCGAACGGCTCAGCTTCCACATCTCACGTCCGAAGCACAGGTAGAACGGGTACTGGATTGTCGGCACTCCGGCTCCATCACAGACCTGCTTAACCTGCAGCTCCATGGCCGCGATCAGGGGCATGACTGCGCTCACGTTCTGGAGCATCGTCGGTCGCTTCTCGGTCAGGATCGCGTTGACGCGCTCGAGGTTGTACTTCTCGTTCCAGTTGGCGATTCGCTTGGTGGGGTCAATCGGCATGGCTATCACCTCCTTTCGGCAACGAGATTGGCATCCTTACCATGGCGGACGCCGGTTGCGGCCTCGGTCCGGGCCAGGCGTGGCCTTCGCCTGCTGCCGGCCCGTACATTGGTCAATCTGAATTCTGCAATCTTCAATCTGCAATCTGACATCGTCCTAGCCCCGTGTCCCAATGTCGGCTATGAGCTGCCTCACCACGTATCCCGTATCGCTCCCCTCGACGAAGTCCTGATACTGCCAGAGAAGTTCAACCAGAGCGGCTTCCATCAGCCTGCGCCTGAGGCCGAGAAGTTGCCTGCTCTGTGTCACGAGGAACACCAGTGCTCGCTGCCCTCTCTCGGTCTTCGGGATGAGAACCTCGGCCCTTTGGTTCAGTCCGACTATCTCGCGCACCCGATCTGCCTCGGCCACCAGCCGCGAAGCACTCATCACACTTCTGTTTCTCATGTTCACCAGGATTAGAGCAACGAGGACAACGGAACGTAACAGGTGTGAGGGGTTGCGCAGATTCAGGCGGCCCAAGCACCGTCAAACTGACCGGTGCCAGCTAGCGGCGTAGGTTGTTCGGCGGTGAGTCTACGCGGGCGGGGCTTCTCCTATCGCCCCGATCTTACTGATGAGATACTGCCAGAGGGCCTCGACGGGAGGAGGGTCCTTGCTGTTCATTAGGTCCACAATCTCCTTGTACGCGTCATGCGGGAACGCTTCTACGAACTGCCTCTTGCGTACCTCCGCGTGGCGCGCACGCAGCTTTTCGTACTCCACGTCGCCGAACGCTTGGCTCCCGCCAGCGCCGGTTTGCCGCGAGTAGCTGCCCTGTCTTTCTTCGTACCCCTTGGTTGTGGCGTAGCACAGGTGCAGGCTGATCTGGGCAACCCGCACGCCAGGGAAAAGGAGAATAGGCAGCGTACCGACGTTCTGTAATTCGAGTGTGAGGGCTCCGGAGAATCCCGCGTCCACGTAGCCAGCTGTGGAGTGCACCTGCAACCCCATTCTTCCCAAACCGCTTCTGCCTTCCAGCCGACCACAGCAATCAGCCGGAATGCTGACGTGCTCCAGCGTGCTGCCCAGCGCGAACGAGCTCGGGTGCAGCACGAAGGCGGCATCGGGTGGTATGTGAATCTCCTCAGTATAGCGCGCTACCATCCGCTTGATGTCTTCCTTGGGCAAACGCGGGTCGAGGTGCGTGTACTTGGTGGGTTTGACGACCTTGAAGTCTGCCCCCAGTCGCAAGTCGACTGATGTTCCATTGATCTGGCGCTCCGGGTCCATCATCGGCGTAATCACTAGCCCTTTCATCGAGTCTCTCAGGCCCTCGCACAGCCTCTTGGCAAGGTGGATTTCGTTAAGCACCATCGGGTAGCTCCCTGAGTACATCCACGTAGTGCGCGATCTCAATGGATTTCAGCAGCAGTTTGTCCCGTTCTTCAATGTGCGCCCGGTAATCGTCCAGCCGTTTGAGGAAGCCCTTCTTGGGGTCGTCGAGAGAGTATCCTTCGTTGAGAAACGCCTGGGAGAAACGCTCGTGACTGACTGTCAGTCGGTAGTGCCAACCGGTGTTGATTATCTGGGTCATGGTTGTCGGCAGCTCGCGGATCGAGTTGAACAGGTCCTTCTTCAGGTCTGTGCAATCCCCGGTCAACGGCTTGCCTTCCTCCAGATGATCCTTCAGCTCTGCGGATTGGCACTTGAGGACCGCGGGCTGCTCCGGGCTGGAGGGGAACGATCCGATGGGCACGTGCTGATTCAGTCTCTTCAACAGTGCTTTGCGGGTCGCGCTGTCGTACTCAGCCTTCGGGTGCTCGGTCCGGAGGTCTCGTTGGGACTCGACGACGATTCCCTTCAGGGCCTCAAGCAGTTCGTGTGTCTGGAACGGGTACTCGGTCCGGTTAACGCCCTGCGCTCTGGTCTGAGGCAGGTGCAGCGTCAGGTCGACCAAGTCGTTCAGAAGCACCGACAGGTCGCCGATGTCGCTCTCTCCGGCCGGAAAGAACAGACTGGCACTACCAAAGCCCGGTGGTTCAAGAAACACCGGCGAGAGCTTGGGCGGTCCCCAAACTGGTAGGAAGAGGTTCATGAGGTCCCGGATGCGCCGCAGCAGTTCCGGATGGCTGACGGATACACTGTCTATCCGCTGTCTAGATGTGAACGCGTATAGGGCCAGCGACACTGGATACGCGTCTAGCAGGCATGTACAGGCTAGGTAATCCGCCAGCAGTTCTTGGGTCCACGCGAAAAATGACTCTCGCTGCAGCCCCCGCGTCCTGCTCCAGATTCTCTCGAGCGACTCCCGAACCCCGCGCATATGCATGATAGCATGCGCGGCCTCGTGCGCACCCATTGCCCAATTGAGTGGATTTCGCAGCTCGATCCGCGGCAACAGCACGACTACAGTCTGGTTGCCGGAATTGTCCTCTGGCCCACCCCGTCCCAGCGTTTCTCCGGGAAGGCCCGCTTCGGCGAACGCATACTCCCGCGACGCAACAACGCTGATTCGTTCAATCGCCGCTGGCGACGTGCGAAACAGGCCTCGCAGGAATATCTGGGTCTCCGAGCCGATCCAACTCGTGCTCAAGAGCCCTAGCTGCAGATGCACTGGGTGAAAGTGGTTAACGACGCGCATAAGCCCGTCGGCAAAGAGCATCTGCCGGCCTAACGCGGTCTTCGGTTCTTCCGGCCGCGAGGGCTTGCGGCCCTCGCGCCAGGCGCTGAGGGCATAGAACAGCTCGTGCTTCAGCACATCGACCATGTCGCGAATGGCGCTTACGACTTGGTGCTCGGACGACGGTGCGTCCCGCTCCGCCGCGTCCAGCACCGTGTCAATTCGGCATACCTTCTCGGCTATCTCGCCGGCCAAGAGATCAAGCGCCAGGGTTCGGTGCTCGGTCACCGGTTGATGTACCCTGCTATGAGAGCGTCGGGATTCTCGAGCATCTCGTTGGCGGCCGAAAACTCGGTGGCCAGGAACGCTGCACAAACGGCACTAGCTTGTCGGGCAATGCTCGGTTCACACGCGTCGGCCGTCCCTGCCTCAAGCGTTATCCTCGCCGACCGTAGGAAACTCTCGATCAGGTCCTCCTTCGGCTTTTCGTGCGGACCGCCAACCGGCTTTGCGGTTGGTACCTCGCGTACGTTGAACTGGAATAACGCATCGACGATGACGGAGACGATCCTGACGCAGGCCGCCTCATCTTCCGTCATCTCTGTGTCGTTCATCTTCGCCATCCCGACGGCGCAAGCGCGGTCGAGCTCGTACATGTCCTCAAGCGCAACCCGCCGTTTGTCCTTTTCGGGTGCGGGCACCTGCAGGGCCAAGGCAAGGCGATGCACCCTTTCGAAGGCATCATAGACGGAAAGAGCACTCTCTCTGGGCCTTGCTGCTACGTCAATCATTGGTGTTCTCCTCGGGCTGAACCGGTCCTTTCGACCTGATGACGCCGTAAAGCGACGAGTATCGCCTCCTGCTGCCGGGGTGGTCGAACACCAACTTCTCGGCCGATAGCTGATTCAACTCCTTCTGAAGCCCGGTCGCATTTTGGCCGCCTAGCGTGCGCAGAAGCTCGGTCGGCGTGGCCAAACCACGGGGCGTACGGTCAAGCGCGTCGAGCACGCCCCGCTGCACGTCGCTTACGCCGACGTAGATAGGCGCCGGGTCTTCGTAGTCGTGATCCCGATGCAGCACGAAGCAGGCGCGAGCGAACTTGAGACTCGGGTCGAGTCCGTCTTGGTCTCCGAATCGCTCCCTGCCCAGCCGCTGTACCGCTTCCTGCACCGAGCCGGGCTCGAAGCCGCCACTGACCATTTCGTGCCCCCAGGTGAAGAACTTGATCTGGTTGTGGTGGGTCTGGTACCCGAAGTATCTTCCTTGCGTAGCCTTCGCGTACTCCGCCGCGCGGTAGACCAGCTTCACTACGAAGAAGTACTCAATTGTCAGGTTCTTTAGGTCTATCATTAGCAGGTAGGGCTCGGCCAGGGTCTTCGCGTGTGGCTCTACGACGTCGTCGAACACCGAGTCGCCACGCTCAGTTCCGGTCAGACACGACGGCAAACCCTTCTTGCTGAGCTCCAGCGGTTCGCCAAGCTGCAGTTTACTCCCCGTCGACATTCGGCGCTCCTCCTTCGTTCAAGATAGGAATATACAGGCTGACATAGGTGCCGGGGTACTCAGCCAACCCCTTCTCGATGATAGACATGTGGCCCGCTCGATAGTGCGCGGCCGCGTTCCCAGAGCGGACGTTCAAGACACCCTCGGTCTCGTCCGCTACCTCCTGAAGGATGCTCAGCCCAATGCCGCCGCCGTAACGGCCGCCGCCTATCCTGCGCGGCTTCGACGTGGCGAACTTCTCGCCAGCCAAACGGATTGCCTCGCCGTCACTGATTTCGGGCTTGTTCAGAGTCTCGGCCAGAATCTGAATGCTCTTGTGAATCCCCGGCCCGGTGTCCGCCACCACAACGGCCAAGTACCTTCGCCTGCTGCGAACGCCTTGCTGCGCATAGGCGTACCCGCCAGTGGTTGAATGGTCGAAGACGTTGGTCACTAGCTCCTGCAGTGCCGACGCCGCGCCGATGACGGCCTTCGGCTCATTTCTAGCCAGCACAGCTTTCTCCGCCAGCCATCTGCGGAACCTCGACAGCACCTCGGCGTTGACCTCGGCCAGAAAATCATCCCTAGTTTTCGGGTGGGCCGTGGCTCCGGATTCGACCCGTCGGAGGTCCAAGTACAGACGCGGCGCGAAGCAGTCTCTACTTTCTCCTAGAAAGGGAATCTGAGTCTTGTTGGTGTCCACGAACAACCGCTCGCAGTGATTGATGAACCCAATGCTGTTAAGATATCCGGCTGGAAACGAGTTCTTGTTGCGCCGAGCAGGTAGCTGAACAGTCGCCTTCCCGAAATGTGCGGAAGTGGTCCATCCAAGTGTCGCTGTCATGTACCGTAGCAGGGCCAAGACTCCGACAATCCCGGTCGGGTACGCCCATCGGACTTCAGACATGTCAACCATGAGGCAGTCGTGGGACCTTGCCTCGGCCAAGACGCCGCGCGACAGCGCCGCTGCTATTACCTCCACGGACGACGTTGTGAGTTCACGGCCGAGCCGTATGACCGGACCGCCGTCACAGAGCACAGCGGAGTTATACTGAAACGCTCTCCTCTTGTCAAGCACGCGCTAGGGCCGCGTTGGTCTTGAGTAGCCGGGAGACTGGCTAGACGCCGCCAAGCAGCAAGAGCCGTCTCACGGAAGGGCGTTCGCCTTCAGCCGGACAACTGTTTCCACCGCGATGCTCTCAAGCAAGTCGCTCGAGAGCCCGCGCGACTCGGCCCAAGCCAGCACTGCGGCGACGGCGTGCTTCACTTCGCGGTCGTCGTCCGAACACGCCAGGGCCCGCCCGAGCTCGCGTGCGAACTCCCGATATGCACCATGCTGCGGTGAGGGAACTCCGACTCGGCGCATGATATCGCCAAGCGGGTCGCGCGGCCTCTCACGTCGGCCCGAAGGCCCGAGCCTCATCACCGGCGCGGGTCTCGTGTACTCCGGTTTCAGAGACGGAATCACCCGCCACGCCTGCAGCAGCCGCAGCCAGAAGTCGCCTAGCGTTGCTCTGGCCTTCGGCCTCCGGCTCCTGACCTCGAGTCCCGACTCGGCTGGCTCAACCACGTGCACTCGCAGTCTCCCTCCCATGCTACCGGCCGTCCCCACTACCGCGGACAATCCTCCCAAGAGTGCGTCGAAAGCCGCTTGCTCATCCTCACCCGACACCTCAAGCACTATCACCCGGCCAAGTTGGGGCTTCAGGTATAGCACTTCAACGGCGTCTTTGCCATCTATCCTGGTCTCTCCCGCGGACAGGGCGATCTTGGACGCAAACCGGCGGGCGCGAACCCCGAACGCGACCGCCTCTCTCGGATTCCAGCTCTTGACGTCCAACGCCGCCTTAATCATGGCAACCTCGATCCCTGCACATCTCCTGCAGCTTCTTCTTACCGCGCATGAGGGCCGTTCTGACCGCGGTCACTTTCACGCCTAGCGCATCCGCCGCATCCTGCTCCGTCATGTCGGCGAGCAGCGCGAGACTGCACACACGCGACTCCTGTTGCGGCAGGCGTAGAACAATGTCCGCCGCGATCTCAGCGAACTCCTTGTGTTCATCGTGTACCTGCTCGAGCGTTGGCGGGTCGCTGGCCAAAGGAACTAGGTGGTCGTCGGGCGTTTCGTCGAGGCTCTTCTCTACATTCTCCACTCTGGTACGCTTCTTCCAGCGGTGAATCAACTCATGCTTGAGTATCGCGATCAGCCAGGTTGTGAACATGGACTGCCCCTTGAACTGCCGGATCTTCCGGAATGCGCGGTCAAGTGCGACCTGGACCGCATCCTGAGCTTCCTCGCGGTTGTGTGTGCTCTCAAACGCGATGCAGACGAGCGCTCCTTCGTACTTCTTGACCAAGGCCTCAAAGGCCTCCTCGCCGACGAGAATGTCGGCGACGATGTCCCTGTCGGGGTCCTCAGGTTTGCACGGCCCGCGTGGCTTGCCGGCGTCATTCTCTTCCATGTCGCCTCCTCACTCTATTCGCCTTTGACATCATGTCAATGGCTCGTACTTGCGCGGGAAGTGGCAGGTTTCCAGCAACTCGATGACCGCGACTCTGACTCTGACGAGGAGCATTGGGTCCAGACCTCGGGCGGTCCACTTGTATCGGACCACGTCGTACTCGATCTCGAGACAAGCCGACGGTATCGTCCGCCACACACGGCTCACTTCTCGGCCGAACGACTTGTACCACAACCGGGTCATCACCGGGATGCCTGCCGCGTCGGTGACTTCAGCCACGGCCTTGTCCACCAGTCCCTGCATCACGGCCTGTGCCCGGTAGCGTTCCCGCATCAGGTCGGACTTGGCGGCGAGGATCGCGGTCGTCCGCTCCGGCCTGGACTTGGCCTCGTACCTGGCCACGGTCCGCCTGATTCGCTCCACTACCGGGTCGTTCGCATCCGCTCCGGCTCGTGCGGCCTTCTTCATTCGAGCTTCGTCATTCGGGTTTCGAGTTTCCTTCATGGAATCTCCTTTCACCGGTATTAGAGAAACCAGAACCCCAAAACGTAACATCCAACCTCGCTACTTCGTACATCGTTCACGCTTGTGTTGTTCCTCGTCGGCTCCAAGTCCTGCCTTTTCCGTCGGTTCCACAATTCCGACTTCCGACGTCTAGCCTCTGCTACCTGACTTCGTCCGTCCGCAGCAACCGTCCTCTCTACGGCGGGGGGAGCAACAGCCCCTTATGCATCCCTCGCTCCGGCGCCCGCAACGGCTACTGCAACGGCGCGGGAAACGTCACCCGCTCAAGCCCCTGCAACAGTCTCATGCGCTTCCCTCGTTCCTTCCGCCGCTTATCCAGACGCAACAGCACCCATTGCTGGTGCGAGTCCTCGCCCATGGCCATCCCCCGCTCCTGCTCCCACACCTGTGGCCGCGCCTGCTTCTGCAACGGCGTCCATCCCTCCAACCGCAACAGGCCAATGAACAGCGACCGCTCCAGCCCTCGTATCTCCATCCGCAGCAGTCACCGCAACCACGCAAGGTGCAGGGCCTGCACTGGGCCCCGCGCCAGCCCATCCCCAGCACGCGCGGCGTATCCGCGTTCGCTTGACTTAGGAGGACTCAGTCCGATAATACCAAGCCAAAACCTATGCTATGGCGAGTGAGTTCGATTCCACCTAACGTGTGTGGTTTGGACGCGCTCGCAGGAAGGCGGTGAGTATGCCAACAACGTCCAAGAAGATGCCGTGGGTTCCGCGTCCCGAGGTGCTGAAGGGCGAACTCGACGATGCGATCTTCGGCGCGGACTTCGACGCGGTGGTTGAGGGCAAGACGAATGCGCCAGAGGTCTACTCCAATCCAAAGGTGTTCTTCCAGAACACACACCCGGCCAAGGAGCTGAAGCGAATAGCCGAACTGGTGTTCAATCGGCTGGCTGACCCGAAAGAGGCCGGAGCGGTCGTGCGCCTCAGCACGGGGTTTGGCGGCGGCAAGACACACGCCCTGATAGCCCTCTATCACCTTGCCACCAACATCCGCAGCAAGACGCTAGGCACCGACCTCCTGCCTGCGGCTGGCCGGCCGTCCAAGGTCGCGGTGGCCGCCATAGACATCGGCAGGGCGGGCACGCCTATCTTCGCCGAGCACGGCGCGGTCAAGACGCACACCCTCTGGGCGGAGTTGGCCTACTTCCTGAACGGTCGGCGTTTGCCGCGCGACTTCGAGGATGTTGACGACATCACCAAGCAGCCGCACGGGGCATTGATTGAACGCATGTTCCCGGACGGCCCGGTGCTCATCCTGCTCGACGAGCTGGTCAAGTACATGGCTGGCCTTGCGGACCAGCCGCAGAAGAACCTGCTCAGGTTCCTGGACAATTTCATCGGCATCGTGGTCAACCGTCCCCAGACCGTTCTAGTCACGACCGACCCCGGCAACCAGCCTGTATACGCTCAGTCGACTGCCGGACTGGCGAAGGTCCTCGCCGCAGCCCAGGCCATCAACGAAGTTGAAGCACGGCGGTCGTCGTGCTTTGATCCGATACAGGATGAGACTGCGAAAGTCATCAACCGGCGGCTGTTTGAGGATGTGGACGCGCGAGCCGCGCACAAGGCCTCTGCCCAGTACTGCGACACGTACAAGCGTGTTGCCCAAGAGCACTCAGAGTTGATACCGGCTGAGGCCCTGACCGCCAAGTATGCAGAGCGCGTTGTCGAGTGCTACCCGTTCCATCCTCGACTGGTGGACACCGCACAGAACGTGCTTGGTGCCATCGAGAACTTCCAGAAGAGCCGCGGCGTTCTCCGCCTGTTCTCCAGAATCCTCCGCGAGGTAGCCAAGCGCGACGTCAAGCCGGCCCTTATCACCGCTGGCGATATCAACTGGGCTGACTCCGGCGTCCAAAACGACCTGCTGGGCAGGCTGAACCTTGATGAGTTCAAGGCAGTAGTAAGGGCAGACATAGCCGGCCATGCCCAGGAACTGGATGGAGACAAGCCGGATGACGTTCACCGTCGCGTCGCATCTGCTCTGCTGCTTGAGAGCTTGCCCGTGGCTGCGACGACCGGACTCGACCCTGCAGAGGTCACGTTGGCCGTGCTGCGCCCCGAGGATGCCGGACCCGAACCGTCCGAGGCCCTCGACGGTCTCATTAGTCGCTGCTGGTACACGCACCTGACGACCGGTGGGCGCTGGCGTTTTCAGTTCGAGCCTAACATCAACCGCATCATCGAGGAACGGGCCGACAAGCTCGACCCTGCCGACGCATTGGCGAAAGTGAAGACCGACGTGCAGGCGTTCTACCATGGCCCTCAGTTCATGCCTGCACCGTGGCCACTTGAGCCCAGGCACGTTCATGACGAACCGAGGCTCCAATTGGCTCTGTGTGAGTCCGAGGACACGGCGAAAGCAGTTCTTGCGTACAAAGACAACTCCAATCCTGCCGCGCCGGAATTGCGCTCCTTCCGGAATGCCCTGCTGGCCATCTGCCCAAGCCCAGCGAAGCTCGACAGCGCCGCCCTGCATGCGAGGCGTCATCTCGCGGCCGAGGCTGAATGGTCGGAACGCGAGCGCTCTGCGTTGGACCAGGACAAACACATCCGCGACCAGCTCAAGAAGATTCGGCCCGACTTGGCCAAACGGTCACGGCTAAACAGCTACCGTGCATTCGACCGCCTGGTCCTGCCCGGCGGCAGGGTGCTATCCTTGACTGAAGAGATGCTCGTGTCCGACGAGCAGGCGGTCGCTCAGGCCAAAGGGCAGGCCAATCTGCTCCGGTTCCTGCAGGACAAGGGGCTGGTCTATCGAGACGACGAATCACTCGATGCGCCCTTCTTTGCTGCCAAGGTTCTACCGGGCACGACTCCGGCAGACGTGTCGGGCGAGACGTTCAAGACCAAGAGCGTGCAGGAACGTCTGTATGCAATGGCTGACCTGAAGCTCATACCCGGTGACCGATTCGTGCGCCAGACCATTCTGCGTGCTGTCGAATCGGGCAAATGCGTTCTGCGGTCTGCTGACGGCAGAGTATTCGACAAGAAGGGCTGCGTTGCGGGGCAGCCCGGACAGCGTCGGCGGTACCCGGACCGGCTTGACCTGTCGCAAGTGCGCATTGCCGATGACGTCATGGTCGCCAAAGCAGAGAGCAAGGTCGCGCAGGAGTGGGTGCGTGAGGACCCCGCAGAAACTGACAAAGGCAAGGGCGGCGGTGGCGGTGGTGGAGGTGGCGGCCCATTTACCCCCCCTCCTCCCACTGCCGGCCCCAAAGAGGCGCATGACTGGAAGACGGCAATTGAGCTAGCAGGCAAGTTCCGGCTCGTGACTCTCGTGCTTACGGCCGAGACGCCGGCTGATGCGAGGAGCATGATCGGACTTGCGCCCGGGCTGGGCGCCGAACAACCGCTACTCGATCTCCGCGTATCGGGTAGCCTGAAGGGCGGGGGCTCGGCCAACGTGGGCATCGGCAAAGTCAAGCAGACGAACTCGCTCAAACCACTGGACCTGGTTGAAACCGTCCACCGCGCCCTGACCGAGGGCGGTATGTACAAGGCCGACCTGAACCTCGACTATGGCGAAGGCCGGGCAGGAATGGCCCCTGCCCTCGAGACGGCGGCCAACGACGCTCCCGATTCGCTCAAGGTCTTTGCCAGGTTCAAGGAATGAGAGACGACAAGGCTCAGTTTGCCCTGAAGGTAGTGCGGCGTCGCTCCGGGCTAGCCGCGATAGTCGTGCGGCGCCGGCTCGACGACAAGCGTCGCGAACGGCTCATCCGCGTCGCCGCGCTATCGCCGCTCGCATTCAGCGCCGGGGCCGGACTCCTGCGTATGGCGGCAAGGGCCAACAATGGCTCTACACTGCTCACGCCCGGACCATTCGTGAAACTCGACCCGGACTGGGGTGCGAAGGTCGCCTGCTACTCGATGGTCTGTCGTGGCCTGCGCAACGCGGACCGGATGCGCCGGGCGGCCGAGAGCCTGCGCAATTCGGATCCGGCTGAGACAGCGTGGTGGTTCGGTGTGATGGGCCATCGCGGCGGCGTTCGGGCAGTGCGGGCCCTGCGAATACTGATCGAAGCGGTGAAGTGAAGACGCCTCCCCGCGTCCTAATTGAGGACTGGCTGCCGGCCGCAGCCATCGGCGTCGAGTGCATGCGCGAGCGTTCTACCGGCCAGCAGCCGCCAGACAAACGCTTCCACGTATGGTGGGCACGACGGCCGCTCACCGTGTCGCGCGCTGCGGTTTTGGGTTCGCTTCTGCCCGCAGATTTCCCGCGAGCCCAGTTTGAGAAACTCCTAGGTTTCTGGGGGACTAGTGACGAGCTCGTGCGTGCCCAGGCGATGCTCGACCGAGCCCGAGAGCGAAAGCTGAAGATCCCAAACCCGCATGGAGAACGTGCCTTCAAGCACGGTCTGCCTGAGAAGGAGATGCGGAATGCTCAACGAGCCATTGAGAAGCTTTGGGGTAGGAATCCTGTTGTGATGGACCCGATGGCGGGCGGCGGCTCGATTCCGCTCGAAGCGGCACGGCTTGGTCTAACCGCAAAGGCCAACGAGTACAACCCAGTCGCCTGCCTGGTCCTCGAGGCCACCGTAGACTTCCCTTTCAGATTCGGGAAGAAGCTCGGGGAGTGTACGCGCAAATGGGGCGCGGTGCTGCGGGAGCGCTTCAACAAACGCATGTCCAGGTTTTACCCGAAGACAGGCGAAGTCCCGCCACTGTGCTACATCTTGGCTCGGACCGTGCCCTGCCCCGACACTGGCCATATGACGCCATTGCTGCCCTACTGGCACTTGCTCAAGCCTAGGAATGCTGGCCGCATGGTAATGTCGGAGCCTGTCGTCAACAAGAGCAAAGGCGCTTGGAGCGTCTTCATACGAGATCCATGGACTGGAAGGCACCCGCCGCCTCCCACATACACCGGTGGCGGGGGAACATCACTCTTCTCGCCCTCGCCTATCTTGGGAGACTATATCGTCAAGATGGCTGAGGCGGGTAAGATGCAGGCTGCGATTCAGGCAGTTGTGGAGAAGGCAAACAAACTGGCATTCCGGACACCCGTCTCCGCTGACTTCGAGGCGCTGCGCGAGGCCGAGCGAGAGCTTACGCGGCAACTGGCTGGCTGGACCAAGTGCAACACGATTCCCAGTGAGGCAATCCCGGCTGGTGACAAGACCCGAGAGGTCCTCATCAAAGGAATGGACATGTGGTCCAAGCTGTTCACTCCCAGGCAGCTACTTGCCATGGGCACGCTGGTAGAGGAACTACGCGGATTGGAAGCAGAGATTGTCAAGGCCGAAGGAGAAGACCTTGGGGAAGCCGTAGCGTGTCTGCTGGCGATCGCCTTAGACAAGTTTGCCAACTACAATCACGCACTCGCCAAGTGGGAAAGCACCTCTGGCGTAATGAAGGGGCGCGACCGTCACGACTACGCTTTCAAGATGCAGTTGGCCGAGATGGCGCCCTGCAATGCCGGATCAGGCTTGGACTGGGCAATTGACAACGCCATAGAAGCATACGAAGGGCTCGCGCACCTCCCAAAGGCAGAAAATGCCCGGCCGGTTCTCATCAGCCTTGGTAGTGCGGCAAGCCTGCCGAACGATGACGACTCAAGCGTTACCGCAGTTGTTGTCGACCCGCCCTATGCGGGTAACGTGCAGTATGCCGAGCTGGCGGATTTCTTCTATGTCTGGCTCAAACGCACCCAGGTCAAGCGCCGACCCGAGTGGTTTGGCTCATATCTATGCGACAAGACTGAGGAGGCTGTCGTCAACCTGTCGCGCCACAGGCGGGAGTCGGACAAGAAGGGCGAAGCAGAACGTCGAGCGCACGCCTTCTACCAACGGCTTATGACCGACACTTTCCGCGAGGCCAAGCGGGTGTTGCGTGATGATGGCGTGTTGACTGTTATGTTCACGCACAAGCTTCAGAGCGCATGGGCGGCTCTACTTCAGTCACTCCTGCATGTGGACCCTGACAGCAGGGTTCCAGAGAAACGCAGATTTGGGTTCCAGATTACGGCAACGTGGCCCGTGAAAACCGAGAGTGAGCTCTCAACGCATTTGGCACGGAAGAATGCTGCCCAGAGCACGGTGCTGCTCATTTGCCGCAAGCGGCCAGACGATGCCGAGACGGGGTATTACGGCCCTACCATGGAGGAAGAAGTCCGCAATGAGGCCCTGTCCACAGCACAGAGACTGGACCAGGAAGGATTTACTAATCAGAGCATAAAATGTTTGACATGGGAGTCGGTTTGGTGTATACTGTGAGTAATGAGAGAAGACGATACTCGGCGTCTATCGCCGGCGGCTTTGGATGTGCTGCGTGTGCGGGTGATGAAA
>VGIR01000074.1 GCA_016867815.1 candidate division WOR-3 bacterium
CGCCGTGATGCCTGCAATGACACCGGCTGCGGCTCACGCAACAACTCCTGCCGCGACTCAAGCAACAGCTTCAGTTGCGGCTCAAGTTACGATGCCGGCTACGACACCAGCTACGGCTCAAGCAATGACGTCCGCTGCGGCTCCTACTGCGACTCCAGGCATGACTCCGGCCTACCGCCTTGATCGAGGCTCTGCACAGAAGTGTCCCACTACTTCCCAGACGAGGACAGACCGAAGGAACTCAGGAGGGCTGTCGAACTCCGGACTTGACAGAGGGCTCTTCAGAGAAGTGTCCCGGATCCTCCGCATGCGGGCGGCTGCCACGGACGGCTAGCGGGCAAGGTGGATTCATAAGCCGTCCGCATGTCCACCTGCGAGGTCGGCGCCGGAACCACGGAATCCTGACCTAGGCCTGAACGCTCGCCGGGCCGCTACTGCTCCAGAATCACCGCCGTTCCACCAGCCACGTCAGCTCCGGCCCTCCCCGTGCCAAGTCCGCGGCCGCCCGGCCGACCGTGTATGTCACGGAGTCAGAACTGCTGCCCCCATTCGAGTACACGGTGGCCAGGTTCGTCATCGTGACGTCGGTGGAGCCCGTGTTCGAGACTACGGACGTCTGTGCATAGATGACGCTGCTTGCATGGGCACCTACGGTGGTATCAGTCAGCATGCTGTCCGGGATGCGAATCTCGCGCCACTGACCCTGTGCCCAACCGGCGACGCACTCCTCTCGCACTCTGACGCTGTCGAGATTGACTTCCCGGCCGCTATTGCTCACGGATATCTCCCAATGAAGACTGTCGCCGCTCGCGGGGTCCGGCGGACTCACGGCGTTGTCGACCGATATGGGTCCCCGCGACTCCTGCTCACATGTGATTGTCGTGGCTACTACACAGACCACCAAACAAACGAGAGAAGACGCTCTGGAGAGCATCGTGTGCCTCCTTTCCAGGCAACTGCACCGACTGACCAGGCCGGAATCCGAGCCGGGATCACACCGAGCATACTCTGGAGACTCCGCTTCGTGGCTCGGCAACCGAGGGGTTCGGCAAGAGCTATTCGCTTGAAGCCGACCGTTCCGCGTTCTCACCTGGTCAGGACTACCTTCCGTTCAACAGCCGCGTTGTCAGCAGTACCCCGACACAGATAGACCCCGGCTGGTACGAATCGCCCATTCTCGTCGGCTCCATCCCAAATCGCCCTATGAGCTCCGGGGGGCAGTCTGGATGACGCCAAGGTCCTAACCAACCTGCCGGCGGCATCGTAGACCGCGATCGAAACCGACGAGTGACTGGAGACCGTGTAGCTGGCGTACATCCGACTACCGAATGGTGTCGGACTCACGAGCAGGTGGAACGAGTCAGCGCTTGCCCGAGCCCGCGAGCAGGTGACAGTCGTCGGCACGTCCCAGTAGGGGTTCAGACGCGAGTCAGCGAAGATGTACCAACAGGTTGCGCTCAAGTCCAGCCTGGCAAAACAGACCACCGAGCCCCAGTAGTTCTCCTGACCGGTGTATATGACCTCAGGCAGACAAGCGACGATGCCCTTGAGGTCACCGCGGCCGGCAGAGTCCTGCCATTTTCTCAGTTCGCCGACGTACGATGCGGCCGAGGTCGAATCACCGCGCAACTGCAGGGCACAGGAGGCCTGCCCCACGCCCTCCCACCAAATCCCATCCCGAATCGTGCCGAAATGGAACCCCTTGAAGCCGAGAGTTTCCACGGCGCAGTTGCCCGCAACCCAGTCCATGCTTCCCCGATATGCAGTCGTATCCTGGGTCGCGAGCAGCGGCCCGGTCTGAGCCTGCAGTACGCCCAAGCTGTCTACCTGCGAGGCGTCGATGGTCCCGTTCCAGAAATGGCCGCTGCCCGGGTCCCACATCGCAGCCATGAACCCGTAGGCGCGGTCCACGTTCGCGAGCCACGACGAGTCGCCGGTTGCGGCGAAGAGCCGCTGGAAAGCCGCGTAGAGATTCGCATGGTGTGCCGTCGACTTCCACGCCACGGCCGAGGGAGAAGGCTCCGAGCCCAGGAACCCGCCCCTGAACCCAGGGACCCCGGATGCATCGTAGCAGTTGCCGACTATCCACTGACCAAGCGAGACGGCATTGTCGCGATACCTGTGCTCTCCGGTCGCAGAGTCGTAGCTGAGCCACGCGGTTATCACCCAAGCCATGTCACCAACACAAGTCCCCACCTGATAGTTGTCTTCGGACCATCTCGAGGAGTCAATCGCGTGGCGAACAACCAGACCGTTGAGCACAATGCTGTCCTCATTCCACCACCCGGTCAATAGGGCCTTGCCCGTGACGTGATCGGCGATGTCGCCGGTGCGGTAGGCATTCCTGAGTCGTCCGTCCGAGTAGTATCTGTCGTTGACCTGACAATACTGGAAAGCGTCGCCGATTATCCGCGCGCGCCTGATGTCATCCGACTGGCCCCGGGCCACGAGGGCTATCATGGCCAGAGCGTTGGCCTCGGTCGATGCCTTGTTGAGAGTGAGGTACTTGTCTTGGTGATACACAACCGGGATCGTGCTCTGGATGAGTCTCGGCGAGTCTGGTCTGGCCAGGTCATAGGAGACATCGTCGACGTAGAACCTGCAGCCGTAGGGATTCGAGGACTTCTCAACGACGATACCGAAGAGCCCTTTGACGCTGCGCAGGTTGGCCCCCACCAGATCAATGGTGTACCACTGCCACTCCGCCGTCAGGGTCGCGTAGATCTCGCGTCGCAGCGAGTCGCCTGGTTCGCCGCCTACCTCGAATCGAACCGCCTCGCCGCCGTGCTCGCCCTTTGCCCAGAATGAGCAGATTGCGGCGCCGGCAAGGTCGTACCCGACCGGGTCCGAAAACCGAACGGCAGACCAATCAGCCCTGTCAGCGCTGAACTGCATCGCCATGCACGTAAGCCCGGAGTGGACGCTGGAGGTGAATGCCTGCTGGAAAGACAAAGCACTGGCGGAACTATCCGGCCCGCACATGACCTTGACCTGCGCCATGTGATTGCCGCCTGCGTCGATGTCGGTGTAGATGGCGAACGAGTTATGGTACTTGTCCATCGTTTCGGCAAGATAGAGATAGGCGTTGTTCACGCCCAACTGCGCTGACGGCTGGCGGCAGAATCCCGTGGCTGCCAACAGCAGGGCGAGCAGCAATGACACCGTGCTGCACCCGGATATCGTCAGCGATGACCGCGCCCATGGCCTGCTCCGCGCGATGGTACTGTCCTCTGTTTTCATAGCTTCTCCTCCTCGTGAAGGCACTGATGGCACCTAGAAGTGCACCATGAAGAACGGCAGGAAGATGCCCTGCAGACCGATAGCGCCCATCCCTAGCGTTCCCACGGCCCCGAGTATCAGCAGGGCCGGAACGAATAGGGCAGGCGCGAGAACTCTGTTGCTCCATCCGAACCTGTGAACCAGACTGCCCAGTATCAGGCTGATGGAGAGCGCCAAGAGAGAGAGATTCACGAGCCGCAGGCCTACGGCGGTCAGGAACAGGCCGAGGACAAGCTCGGGCACGAGTAGCGAACACCGCCGCGTCGGATGGCCTTGTGATCCGCCGACTTGGCGCCTGTCGCCGGTCACAAGAAACACCGCCCTTTTTGTGAACAAGTAGTTGAAGGCGCTCCAGAACGACGCAAAGACGAGCGAGAGGTACGGCACCGTCGATAGGCACAGCAAGCGGAGCGTCTTGGCCGGCCTCCGGAGCATCGGTCCAAGGCAACCCAGTATCGGCGCGACCATGGTCAGGATGGTCAGCGCATAGAAACCGGCCGTGCCGATGGACTTGAACTCCTGCCGGAATACGCATGCGGTCCAGAGCCTGACGTTCAGGCCCGGGAGCGATATGTTCAGCGGCTTGTCGATTCCCCAGTAGGCCGGGAGCACCAGGCAATAGAGGAACAAGAACAGCAGATAGAACGCCGGCAGATAGAGGGAGGTACACGAGAACAACACGTCAGCTTTCTCATACCATTTTACTCCCCGCGCCCGGGCGAACCCTCCGAAGCCTCTCGCCATGTACTCCAGACTGCCCTTGGTGTACTTGACCTGCTGCTTGCGCAGTTGCGCATACGACTCCGGGAAGTCCTCCAGGCTCACAACGCCGGGAACGAAGTAGCCCGTGTACCCCATCTCTCTTATCTTGGTGGAGAACGCCAGATCCTCGGAGACAACTTCAGGAAAGCCGCCCGCCTGTTCCCAAACATCGCGCCGGATGATCCCGCCGTGGCCCAGGAAGACGACAAAGCCGTACTTGTTCTTCGGCGGGAAGTAGACCGTCCAGAGCGGCAGTATGCCCTCAGCCAGGTCCTGAGCGAACCGGGACTTCTGGACCGGATGGGGCGAGTGGCTGCCCTGCACGAAGGCAATCCGCTCGTCCAGGCCGAAGTAGGGGGTCAACTTGGCCACGAAATCCGGCGGTATCACGCCATCCGCGTCCACGAGAGCGAAATAGGGATACCCTTTCACGTAGTTCCGCAGCGCGCTGTTGACGTTGCCTGCCTTGTAGCCGTCACGGGTGCCGCGCCGGACCACGGTCACTTTGTCGGGGAACCGCCCGGCAAACGCGTCGACCTCGGCGATCTTGCCGGGGTCGGTGCTGTCGTCAAGGACGAAGACGTGGTGTCGGCCGTAGGCCTGTTCCACGCACGACACCGCCGCGCGCAGGCTGAAGTCGTTACACGTGGTGTACAAGACGGCAACCGGCGGAGGGTCCTTCGCCAAGGCAGGAGCGGGTCGCCGGTCAAGCCGGGCAAGCAGAGAGAAAAGGAACATCATCAGGTAGTAACCGCCATACAGCCAGAAGACGTCGATGCACAACACAAACAGCAGGACCGAGACCCTCGCCGGTATGCTGGTCGACGAATGCATCAACGATAGCAGGCGCGGGTTGAAGAGGAGGATGCAGGCCACCCAGAAGACCAGCAGGGATGCGTACATCAGACCGGTCTTCGACAAACCGCCCAGCCGCCCGGCTCGTTTCACGCTCGTGCTCTGGTTCATCGCACGCTCTCCCTACCGCTCCAGCCCGATATCATCCACGAAGATGGTGCCGGACATCTCAGTCCACTCGAACACAAACTGCAGTTCGTCGAGGTGGGTGAGGTCCACGCCCTTGCGAGCGAAGTCCTCCAATGGAACCGTCACCTTCTGCATTGCGGTAGTCAACGGACAGTACTTCTCGATGTCCACGCACTCCCGCATGGTCCCGTCCGTCAGGTAGATGTTGGGCTTCTCACCGCCCTTCTCGCCGCTTGCGTAGAAGATAAGGTTGCGGTACTGGCTGGCGTCTACCCCGCGCATCTGGACGTTCCATGCGGCATAGGAGAAGTCGCCGCCGCCGAAGTCCTTGCCGATGTTGCCGCCGAACGATACGCGATAGCAGGCCGATGAGCCGGGCCGGGCGTGCTTGGTGTCGCGCTCGGCGCCGATGGCCCCTGCACCATGCGTGAAGGTGAACCGTCTTCCACCGACCAGGTTGAAGCTGTCCTCTGCTTCGAAGTCATCGATGCGGGACAGGTCCACGTCCCGCTCAAACTGGAGCTGGTCAATCACCGCCGTCCCTTCGCCGGCTCCGGCCAGATTCTCGAAAGCGAAGGTCGCGTTCGCCAGGTCACCCCAGTCCGTGAGCTTCGCGAACGCGGTCAGTGGAATCGCGACCTTCTGCCAGTTGTTGTCGATGCCCCGCGCCAGGTACTTCCGAACCGAGACCTTGCTCTCGTTCCCGCGGCCGTCCTTGAGCCCGACCTGGAAATCACTGCTTCCGACCACGCCCTTGACCCAGAAGGTCAGAGCACCGAACTCCCTGGCGTCCAGCTTGCCGAGTTGACTCCAGTATCCGGTGTAGCTGCCGCTCGGGGTCACGTCCCAGGAGAAGCGCACCGCCTTACCCCACTTCCCGCGCTCGTGCGAAAGTCTCAAAACCGCCTTGCCCATCTCATCCCAAAAGGCGCCGGTCGTTCCGCCCAGGCTGTTCACGTCCTCAACGCGGTCGAAGCTGTCGACAACAACGAAGGAGGGAGAAGCCGCTTTCTTCGCATCACGCCTGACTGTGAAGTTGTCCACGGATAACGCCGCGCCCTGGCGGTTCTCTCCGAAGTCCAGCTTCATGAAGCCGCTCACGTTCCAGTCGGCCAAGATGAGCTCGTCAACGACGTAGTTCGCCGTCTTGGTGCGCAGCATATCGTAGAGGTTGAAGCTAGCGTGGCGCCACTGGTCGTCCGGAAGGACACCTTCTATCGCGCCAATGTCGGTGATGTTCACGTTCTTGTACTTCAGGTCCTTCGGGTCATCCGTAAACCTGATGTCATACCACCGGTCCGCAACCTTGGCCAGGAAGTTTATCTTCACGTCGGTGGGAATCCGGTAGTCGAACTCGACAATCGGGAATTCCCGGGCGTCGAACGGCGTGGTGCAGACGTTGCACGCGAAGTTGCCGTCGCGTCCGGAATTGGTCAGCTTCATGCTGTACCTGCCCCGACGGGCGGTCGTGCTGTCGCGAGTCACGGTCGCTCCGACCTCGCCGTCGCGGTTCGACCACTCACCCGAGCCGTCCTCGAACGTGTTCCAGACCAGCCGCCCGAGCGAGTCCGCGACAGGCTTCTGCTGTGCGTTGGGTGCGGGTGCGGCCCAAGCAATCGAACGCTCGGCCGGCGACTGACTCGACAGGACGGCATACAGTGCCCGCTTCGCGGTCAGACCGTGGATGGGCGTGACCAACTTCCTCTCGCCTTCCTTCCGCGCGGTCGGAAGGTACTGCCACAGATTCCGGGTCCAGTCGTAGGTGTAGATGCCGAGGCCGTTTAGGTCCAGGCCGGCAACGTCACTCTCTGAGTACTCGAACTCAAGCGAGACATCCTTTGTGAACTTGTCCCCCGGCTCCCTGAACTCATAGACATCGCCGACCTGCCTGTGCGCCGTCGGAATCGCCGGGACGCTTTCAGCCGGCTTGATGGCAAACAGCCGGAACGCCTCTGTCACGGACTGCTCCGGAAACACCATCCTGACCTTCTTGTCCGTGCTGATGGCATACCCGCCAAGGCACTGCGGAATCACCCTGCCCACTTCGCACGTCACCCGGTCCTCAACCGAGTCGCCATCCTTGCCGTATACGACGAGCCGAATCGTGTACGTCCCGTTCAGGTCAATCGTGTCGTTCTCGGGATGCCACGGCAGATGCTCGAATTCAGTCAACCCGGTATTCCACGTCGCAAGGTTTCCCCGGACGTCTACGTCCCCCTGCAGCAGCTGTACCGAAGCAGCATCCATCTCGCACGTGGACTGCGACAAGGATGACGAGTCGATCAGTTCCCACCGCACGGGACTCGGGCCGTTTCCGTATTCTGCCCTGTATGCTCGAAAGTGCTTTCCAGCGGCTAGGCCGAAGATTGGTATATCAGACCGAAGGAGACTGCCGCTCTCAGGGATGGCAACCCTAGCCACCAGGTTCGCCTCTTGGGCTTCACCCCAGACAGCACGAGACCGAGTGGGTCCAATTCGCGGACGCTGTATGTACGTCGGACAGAAGCCGCCTCCGTACACCCACCCTCCCCAACTGGGGAAGTGCAACCACGGACCCCCACCGCTGGGGTACCTCCAAACCCACGTGTTGCCGTGCTTGCCCACCACTGGGCAATCGGGCACCAGTTCCTTGTCCGGGGCGCGCTGAGACTCCCACCTTTCGTCCTGGATGTCACCGTCTTCGGGCTTGAAGAAACCGGGTATCGCCCCGGGCGGCGGAACCGGAATCCAGTTCGGACCAAAAGGGCCCGCCCATCTATGCGGTACAAACCTCAAACCAGAAGGATCCGTCCTACCCACCGGTTCGTTTCCGGTGTATCTATAGACGTTGGCGTCAGGAGCGAGGCCGAGAGGGTCGGCACTCCCGAACCGCCCGATGCTGGGGTCATAGTACCTGGTCCGCAAGTAGTAGAGTCCCGTTTCGTTGTCGAACTCCCTGCCTGAGAACATGAAGCGATTCCCGACGGAACTCGTTCCGCTAGGTTCTCCATAGACAGAATACTCGTAGCTCTCAACAACTTCCTGCCGACTATCTGTTAGGTCCGTCACGCTGCCCAACGCGTCGCAATGGTAGTAGTAGTCCTGTCCCGCCCGCCTCATCAGGAGTACCTCGTCGATTCCTACCCCATACACATAGCAGGCCACGCGCGACCGATTGACATAATCGGAAATCACCCTGTCTCCATCGGAGACGTAGACAGTGGTCGTATCGGATACCTTGCGCGAAGAACGTCTGCCCCGAAGGTCGTAGCCGTAGTCTGTGACCAGCGATGGGGTCGTGACTTTGGCCAGTTGTCCACTTCCGGCAGGCCCGCCGACCTCGTATTTGTAGGTGATGGTCCCGGAAGAACCGGTCTTGCTCTCCATGTTCCCGTCCGAGTCGTAGGAATACGTCGTGTTGCCGGCGCTGGTGTACTGGTTGAGCAAGTTGGAGCTGTACGGAACCATACCACCAGGTCCGGTGACTCTGGCCCTGTTGCCTACGGGGTCGAGGCTGTAGGAATACGTCGAGTCCCCGGGATAGGTAACCTCTGTCAACTGGTCCGTTCGGTCATAGTCATAGCTGTGCTGGCCGCCCGGGGCCGACATGCCGAGGCGGTTGCCGACGTTGTCATACGTGTATGCGAAGCGAGAGATGACTTCGCCGCTTGACTTGCGGTTCGCCAACTCAAGGAGATTGCCGGCGGCGTCGTATGAGTAGGTCGAGTAGGCTCCGTTTCCAAGGGTCTTCTGGATGCGACGGTCCGCGTTGTCATACGAATAGGTCACAACCTGCCCGAAGTAACCGCCGATGGAAACGAGGCGGTTGCCGCCGTCGTAAGTGTAGACGAGGTAGTCGCCTTCAGGATAGGTGAGACGGATCCGGTTGCCGACAGCGTCGTACTGTGTACGCACTGTCTTGCCGCCCGGCGGCACTTCCGACGTGACGCGACCGAGAGCGTCGTGGGTGAACCGCAACGTGCCGCTGCGGTCGCGCAGGCTGGTCTGGTTGCCCGCGGCGTCGTAGGAGAAAGTCGCCGTGTTGCCCGAGAACGCGTCGGTCAGCAACTGCCCCTGCGCGTTGAATGTCCGATTGCGCGTCATGCTGCGACGGTTGGTGACGCTGGTCTTGTTTCCGTACTGGTCGTAGCCGTACCGTTCGGCCGATGCGTCCGGGTAGGTGACGACCGTGTTGTTGCCTCTGGAGTCGTAGCTGAAGGAAGTCTGATTGCCGTTCGCATCAGTAACGCTGGTCACCTGGTTGAAGTCCGGCTCGTACAATAGCTCAGTCCGGTCGCCGAGCGCATTTGTGATTTCCAGCGCATTGCCGAGCGAGTCGTACTCGAAACTAGAGGAGTGCCCATTGGCGTCGGTGAAACCAGTGAGGTTGTACGCCGAGTCCCAGGTGAAGTACGAGGTACTGCTGCGGGGGTCAACGAGAGAGGTAACACGTCCGTCGGGGTTGCAGTTCAGCGTGACCTGTTCGCTTAGAGCGTTGGTTGCGGTCATTTGGCTGGCCCCGTAGCCGTATGTGAGGCGGGAACCGACCGAGTTGCGCACCTCGGTCAGCCTGTCGGCGCCATCGTAGGTGAAGTAGAAGGGCTTGCCCAGCGCGTCGGTACGGGCCGTCAGGTTGTGGTTGCTGTCATAGGAGTACTGGGTCTGCCCGTTCAGCGGGTCGGTGACCGAAACGAGGTCGCCCGAGCCATCATAGCCATACCGCCATGTGCGGCCGGCCGGGTCGGTGATACTGGAAACCAGCCAGTCGCTGCTGTAGGACAGGGTCATCGTTCTGCCCGCCGGGTCGCGCACTTTTGTCGGCAGCCCGCGGGAGTTGTATGTCAAGTTGAACTGGTTGTTGTTCCTGTCGGTGACCGCCGTGAGCAGACCAGAAGAATCGAAGTCGTAGGTAGTGCCGTACTTCTCGCGCAGGCTGTAGGAGCTATCCGAGTTCTTCGTCAACCTGGAATGGTCGTACGCGCGTGAACGATAAGAACCGTCCGAGTTCCGGGTGTAGTAGTACTCGTCCAGTTCAGGCGTGAGCACCATGACCAGCAGGCTGTCGTCCAGCTCCAGCAGCCGTCTGCCGTAGGTGAAGTTCCATCCGTAGCCGAACGGCCCGACATAGCCGGTGCGGCAGTCGTATGTGCGCGTGACCTGCAACGGCAGGCCCCGCGCCGGCAGCGCCAGGTCCGTAGCCGCCTCAGTCTTGGTCGGCAGCGGTAGCCTGGACTCGATGGCGATGACCAGGGAACTGTCCCAGGCAGTTTGCCGCGCCGTGTCGGTCAGCGATACGGTCACGCGGTAGTCCACTGCCGGGTTCAGCCGCCAAGCGTCCCAGAACCAGTAGTATCCGGCGAACACGCCGCCTCGACCCTCGGGATTGATCACCATGTTCTGCACGCCCGAGTTGTAGCCCTGCGACGCCGAGACGACCTGCACCGTGCCGCTGACAACGCGTCCCAGCCTTGCCCTCCTCATCATCTTGGTCAGCCGGCGGTGAGACTTGGAGCTGGCCTGAAACCGCGCGGCCGGCAGGCCCATGCCCAGGGCCAAGGCGCGCGCGTACACCTGTATCCGCACAACAGAGTTCTTCATGAAGACGTTGTCGGAATCGTTCCACACGTACGAGGCGACCCTGTCTATCTCCAGCGGCAGTTTGAACGCGGGCGATTTCTTGACGACCTCTCCCAGCGTGCGCATTTCAACTGCCGTGCGGGGAACGATGACTGCGCTCGCGGGTGCCTGCGCAGGCGCTTCGACTATCGAGATGACCAGCGAGGAGTCGGCGACCGCCCGGCCTGCCGCGTCGTTCACCCAGATCCTAACACGGTAGTCGGGGGCTGGTTTCAGCCCAGACGTATTCCAGAATCCACAAACGGGAACGCCGCCACGGGCGGACACGAGCAGGCTGTGAGCACCGGACGAGAACGCAGCGGAGGCCGACGAGACCTCAATCGTACCACCTTCGATTTCCCCGGTGCCTGCCCTGGGATAGACCTGGATTCTGACAAGGGAACTGCGCGGGTACTTTCCGCTGGAGTCACTGCCCACATACGCGGCAACTCTCTCGATCTGCACTCCGACCTCAGTTGGCGCGACTGCGAGACCCAGGCACTTCGGGGCCTCCGCGGACCGTGCAACAAAAGGCGAGTTGCGGCCTTCCCCGAGCGGGACGCCGGACTGCGACCGGCTGGAACCGCCAGTCGCAAGGCAAAGAGCCGCGGCTGCGACGAATAGGAACTTCCATCTATCCACCCTGGCCTCCTCTTCAGCGGCTAGCGGAGAAACCGTCTCCCCGCGACGATCCGGTCCTGCGGAGCGAACTTGTCTGACTGAGTGTGCGTCGTACGCCACTCAGCTTGACAAGCGTAGTGAACCGAGGCAGGACGTGCTTCGGTCTCGTACACCCCTGCCCGGCACGCTAGTCTAAGGTGCCGACCCTGGCTGTCAAGCTCTGCGTCGCTGCCCATAGACAACCGAGTCAACCACCCCGAAACACCGCTGACGGGCGTCCGCCAACGCGACCAACGCCACCGAGAGCGGGACGGGTTCCACCGTTTCCTCGAAACTACCCTGGGGGAACTAGGGGGGGGAGTTAGGGCAGTCGCCTGTTTGGCGACTCGCTGTAACTAAGGACAGGCACCTCATCTCTCGAAGCTCCCACGAGGCATTGCAGATTGCCGATTGTAGATTGCAGGTCGGCGAAAGTAGATCAGCCGCGGTCTGACGGAGTCGGAACCGCGCGAAGTTACCCGGGTTTTCCGGCTGCGGTGATGGTCCAGCCCCGGCGGCGCCAGGCCGGCTAGGGCAGCGTGTCGCGGCGAAGGTAGAGCTGGAGGTCGCGGCGCACGGCTGAGCCGAACACACCGACCCCGCCGGTCACACGGTTCACGTACTGACCGCCCCCGTCGTCGACCCAGTAGAAGTAGTTGGAGTCCACCGCGTAGATGCTGAGCCGCTGGCTCACAGCGGTGTCGCCGTAGAGGAAGGCGAGCTGCGGGATGTTCACCTTCAGAGAGTCGTAGTCGTCGCCGAGCGAGTCGTTCGCTATGACCAGGTCGAAGACAAACTCCTGACGCCGCTGCTCAATGCGACGCGACAGGTAGTAGCCTTTCGCCCCGGGGCAGCGGCTCCAGCCGATCGAGTCGGCCAGCGTCACCGTGTCGCCGTCTTCGGGATAGAGAATCGTGAAGTCACAGGGAGTGATCGTCGAGGCGTTCACCGTGTCGAACCCGGCGCGGGTCACGCGTAGCCGGATGGTCTCATCCGGGCCGATCGCCGGTGCGGAGCCGGTCCAGTCGAACGCGTAGCGGTCGCGGTCGGCCCAGGGCAGGCGGAACGAATCGGCGGCACGGAGGAGCCACACATCGGCGCCGACAAAGGTGCTGTCGAACTGCTCGTCCAGGCCGTAGGTCCGGTTGACCTGCACAGTTGCCGCGGTTGCGCCAACCCGGAGCTGGGCGTGGACCGCGAGCTCGGGTACGAACTGCCCGTCCGGGCCTCCGTCGCACCCGAAAAGAAGCGCCAGCACGAGCGCCAGCGCGGCCGCCCGCCCCCCGGAGTGATAGTACATCCGTTCCGCGATGCCTTTCATCTAGAACCTCACCTTCACGCCGATTGTGGGCAGTATCGGCAGGTTCCCAATCTGGTCCCGTTGCGGCAGCCCCTGTTCGTTGACTTCCCAGAAGTAGAGCAGCGGGTTCGTGGCGTTGTAGGCGTTGATGACGTCGACGAAGGCGGTTATCTCGCCCCAGCGTTTGGTCCAGCTCCGGGCGAGACCGACGTCGAGCCGGTGGTAGAGCGGGTAGCGGAAGCCGTCGCGCCTGGAGCGCAGGTACTCCCACTCGCGTTCCGACCAGTTGAACGGCCGCTCGACATAGCGCGGGAAGTAACCAAGGTAGCCGGAGTAGGGCAGCCCGCTGCCGAGCGACCATTTGGCCGTTACGTCGATCTGCCACCAGACCTTGGGGAAGCTCAGGACCACGTTGGCCGAGTGTCGGCGGTCGTAGTGCGGCGCGTACTCATCGGCCTCGCCCCGGATTTGGCGCCGGGTCCACGTGTACGAGTAGGTCACCCAACCGTTGACTCGGCCTTCGGTCCGGCGCAGCATCAGGTCGAGCCCGGTCGAGTAGCCGTCGGCCGGCAGGAGCGAGTCGGGTTGCGTGAAGCCTTCCCCATACCTCGTCTCCAGCAGGTTGTCGTAGAGCTTGTAGTACGTCTCGGCCGAAAGGACCAGATCGGTTCCGAGCCACTGCTCGACGCCGGCAATCCCGTGCCAGGCGGCCGGCGTCGCCTGGAACTCCTGCACCGGCGCCCAGGCATCGAAGATCGAGAAGACCGCCTCGGTAGAGTTCGACGTCAGGATCTGCTGGGTGAACCGGCCCGCCGCCAGATTCACCGCGGTGTTCTTGAGGGGTTGGTACTTGATCCCGAGTCGCGGCTCCGGTTCGAACCGGCGCAACGCGAAGTCCCAGCCGAGCCGCAGCCCCGGTTTCACGAAGAGCCTCATCTGGATAGCTTCCCACTTGCCGTCGGCATAGACGGTCACCGGCCAGAGCGTGTCCGAGCGGGCAAACGTGATACCTGAGAACTCGGTACTGAAACTCGAAAGCATGTAGCGCAGTTCCGTGCCGAAGTCGAGAGCTAGCCGGTCCGCCGCGTACCAGTTCGCGTCGGCCTTCACCGCGCAGTCGGTGACGCCCGCCTCGAAGCGGGCCGTGTCCGGCGTCCCGACCTGGGCGGCCAGTCCGGTGAAGAAGTTGCTGTAGGAACCGATGACCTCAGCGTAGAGCAGCGGCGACACCACCCGGTGCCAGTGCCCGGAAAACCCCCGGTTGCCCCAGCGGAGACGGCCCGACAGGTCGCCCGAGCCGCTCGCGTCCGAGAAGCTGAGTACGTCCTCGGCCAGGATGCCGGCAAGCGTGAATCGCGACTCGTCCACCGGTTCGTAGTTCACCTTGCCCATAAGGTCGTAGAAGTAGTACCCGAGCCCGTCTACCCCGAACGCCCGCAGCAGAGGATCGGCGATGTAGGTCCTGCGGCCGGCAACGAGGAACGAGCCTTTCGGGATCGGGCCTTCGACCAGTCCCTGGGCGGCGATTACGGACGCCGAGCCGCTGCCGGTATACTCCTTGGTGTTCCCCTCGCGGGTGGTGACGTCGAGCACCGAACTCATTCGACCGCCATACTTCGCCGGAAACCCGCCTGCCAGCAGGGTCACGTCCGAAACCGCTTCGGAAACGAATGGCGAGAAGAGCCCGAAGAGGTGCGACGGGTTGTAGACCGTGATCCCGTCGAGCAGAATCAGGTTCTGGTCCGGTGAGCCGCCGCGTATGTAGAGTTTGTTGGAGAAATCCGAGGTCGTGACTACCCCGGGTAGTAGCTGGATGGTGCGGAAGAGGTCGGGCTCTCCGCCCACCCGCGGCACCCACTGGAGCTGTCGCGTGTCCAGGCGTGTCGTGGACACCTGCACCTCACGCTCGAACCGCGCCCGCTCGGCCGTAACCTGTACTTCCTTGACCCCGATCGAAGCCCGCTGCAGTTCGAAATCCACGTGAAGAGGTTGGCCTTCGCGGACCGACACTCGTCGCCGCTGACTTTCGTACCCAACAAACGAAGCCACCAGCTGGAAATCGCCGTCCGGTACCCCGGGAATGAAGAAGAGACCGCGAGCATTGGCAGCCGATCCCAGCTCAGTACCTTCCAGGTACACGTTGCTGTAGGCCAGGGGCTCCCCGTTCTTTGCGTCCCGCACCTCGCCGTTCACCACTCCGTACTTCGCGGCGGCAGCCGCGACCAGGGACAAGACTAATACCAGCGAACGCATCTTCACTAGATGCAAATGATAGCCGTGAGGACTCATCCTGCAACCCCGACCTGATCCGCAAGACCGAACGGGCGGTCGAATTGCCATGCGTGACGCAGGCTGTAGCGTTAGGGAACAGCGGATGTGACGAATCTGAAGCCAAAGCAGATGCCCGCGCCCAAGTCACTGAGCTGGAGCAAATGGGGAATACCAGCACGAGCGGCAGGAAGGCCGCCAACCTACTCTTCCTCGACCGGGCCGGGCAGCGCATACCCGTGACCTATGTCTGCTCTAAGGGTTTCTGCAAGTGCCTGCGGCAGAGCACCTTGCGCGACGACCGACTGGCAGATGAACCATCCTTGGTCCGGCTGCGTCTAACGTATGAGAGCACGGCAGCTCGGTATCGATAAACGGCTCGGTCATAGACATTGTCGTGATACTGGGTTGTACGTGACTCTCTTTTCTCTTTGTCTGACTTCGCCATGCACCATGCTCGTGCGAGAGCGAGCTAACTCACTCAGGGACTGACAGATAATCGGCAGGAAGCGACAGCACCATGATGGCACGGGTGGCAGGATTCCCGTGAGCGGGGGCCGCGTCTAACCAATTGAATCTATGTCGCTACTAAGTGAAGCTGTGAAGGTGAAGACCGGACAGTTCCTGGCCAGACTGGCTCACGAGCATGTCCCTCGGTTAGTTGAAATTCCTAGCGGCTCCCACATCACTTTAGGCAACTCTCTCTGTTGCGTCAATTTCTTTCGGTGACGCGGGCCGTTCCAGTGCACTCAGCAATGCGGGGATG
>VGIR01000075.1 GCA_016867815.1 candidate division WOR-3 bacterium
CTTAGCGATTCTCTCCATCTGAGCGTAACTCAATAGCGCTCAGTTGGTTAAGCCCTATCCGGTCGCGGAGAGTTCGCATATAGGGGTCGCCTGGGGGCTAGCCCTTTGAGGAGCTTTCGACGAAGCCATGAAACGAGCCTTGAAATAAGCTTTGAGTTGAGCTTTCAGAGGAGCTTTGACCCGAGCTTTGCGTGGAGCTTTGAAGCAAGCGATGAAAGAAGCGATGCGCTGAGCTTTGAGATGAGCGATGCGCTAAGCTTTGCGAGGAGCTTCTGAGCGAGCAATGCGCTGAGCTATGAAATGAGCTTTGAAGAGAGCTTTCGAATAAGCTTTCGACTGAGCTTTCCGACGAGCTTTGCTGTATGCTTTGGCCGGTCCAATCGCGGTCTAGGCGCGAGGCCGATGAACGGGCGCGGAGAAAGCCTCGACGGCCGTGTCGGCTTGAAAGATGCTGGTTCTTTGGTATAGTGCCCTTTGTGAAGCAGCCTCGCGGATTCGTCCTGGCGATTGACGGACCTGCCGGCTCGGGCAAGAGTACGACCGCAAGGCTCGTTGCGGAGAGACTGGGGTTCAGACACTTGGATACGGGGGCGATGTATAGAGCGACTACGCTGAAGATACTGAGGCTAGGGATAGAGGGATCGAGGGATAGAGGGATCGAGTGGACGGAAGCGGACGGATGGAGAATAGGAAAGTCAGAAGCCAAAAGCCAAACTCCAAAAGCCAAGACTGAGGGCACGGACGTTGTCGAAGGTACAGCCGAAGGCAGAAGTCAGAGGGCAGATTGCAGAAGGCAGAATGGCGGAGGGCTGAATCTGGGGGCGCTGGAAAGATCGCTTCGCGCGACCAGAGTGAGCGTCAGGTGGGACGAGCGGGGGATGAGGACGGTTCTGGACGGGAAGGACGTGAGCGAGGAGATACGGTCGCCCGAGGTCGCTGGTCTTGTTTCCGAGGTGTCGGCGATTCCGGCGGTGCGAAAGAAGATGGTGGCTGAGCAGAGGAGAGTTTCAGCGGGGCACTCTATCGTGTGCGAGGGGCGGGACATCGGCAGCGTCGTCTTTCCCGATGCGGACCTGAAGATATTCCTTGAGTGCGATACCGAGGAACGGGCGAGGCGGCGGCAACTGGAGCTGAGTGGACGAGGCGCGCCGGCATCCCGCAGGGCCGTTCGAGACAACCTGTTAAAGCGCGACCGGATTGACTCGGGCCGGGAGGTAAGCCCGCTGCGCCGGATGCCGGATGCGGTCCTCCTCGATACGACGCAACTCACGATCGAGGAGCAGGTAGAGGTAGTGTGCGGTCTGGCGCGCCGAAAGGCGGGGTTGCTCAAGTCAAAAGCCAAAGGCCAAGAGCCAAAAGCCAAAGCGGCGGAACCCGGCAGGTCTGAAGTCTCACGATGAGGTTGAGGTGGATGGCGGGGTACGCCATTGTCTACGCGTTCGGACAGTTTGTGCTGAAGGTGCGCGTTACCGGCCGGAACAAGCTGGTTCCGGGTCCGCAGATACTTGCATCCAACCACGTCTCGAACTTCGACCCGCTGCTCGTTGGCTTGGGCGCGCGCCGAGAGGTGCACTTCCTCGCCAAGGAGGAACTGTTCGAGGCTTCGCGGCTGTTCGCGTGGCTGATTCACACCTACAATGCGTGGCCGGTAAGGCGAGGTGGGGCAGACTCGTTGGCAATCAAGCGTTGTTCGTGGCTGCTCGGCAAGCGCCAGACCATAGTGCTTTTCCCGGAAGGGACAAGAAGCAAGACAGGGGAGATCAACCAGTTCAAACCCGGCATAGGGATGTTGGCGATAACTAACCACGTACCGGTCGTGCCGGTTCATCTAGGCTGTGTGTCGCGCTCAATCATCTCTTACTTGGTCGACAAGGACTTTGTGAAGCGCGGGTATCGGAAGAAGCCGCAACGCAACGATGGCATCCGCATCGCCTTTGCCGACCCGGTGTATCCGGACGGCTTCGCAGCGGACCGGCAGGGGTATCTGGACCTGACGCAGGAGGTGGAGAGACGAGTGAGGGCGCTGGCAGAGGAGGTGGCCTAGTGGTCAAGTGGTCAAGCGGTCGAGTGCCGGGCCGAGGTCGGACGAACGGCGAAGGCCGGAAGTCGGTGGCACAAGGTCGAAGGTCTAAGGTCATCGTTGCACGGCCGACGGGGTTCTGTTTCGGGGTGGAACGGGCTATCGGGCTTGCCAAGTCGGGGAAGAAGGAGTTTGGTCGGGTATCAACCTTGGGCGAGTTGGTGCACAACCCCCTGGTGCTCAATGAGCTTGAGGGCGCAGGCATCCGGTCGGTACGCAGCGTCGGGCAGGTGCGCGAGGGCGCACTCGTCATCCGGGCGCACGGCGTTCCACCCCGGACTCTGGCCGAGTGCGGCAGGCTCGGAATCGAGGTCGTGGACGCGACCTGCCCTTATGTCCGCAAGGTCCAGAACGTCGCCCGCCGTCTGAAGGAGAGAGGCTACACCGTGGTGGTGGTGGGTGAGCGGAATCACCCCGAGGTGAAGTCGATTCTCGGCCATTGCGAGGGCCGGGGTCGGGTCTACTCGCCGCGGATGCGTCTGCGCGGGGGCAAAGTAGGGGTCGTTGCCCAGACTACGATGTCCCGGGAGCGGCTAAGAGAAGCTGTTGCCAACCTTTCCCGGTTCCGCTATACTGAGCTTCGGATCTTCGACACCATCTGCGAGGAGGTGGCCGCCCGACAACAGGCCGCTGCCAGAATTGCGCAGCAGGTGGACCTGGTAGTCGTGGTCGGCGGCCGCAACAGCGCCAACAGCTCCCGACTCGCCGAGATAGCCCGCAATGCGGGTTGTCAGGTCGTGTTCGTGGAACGGGCCGCCGAGGTCCCGCGCCGGATCGTCGCCCGAGCCGGCCGAGTTGGAGTGGTGGCCGGTTCGTCCACGCCGTCACGGGTGGTGAGAGAGATCGTTGATATTGTCAGAAATCCCGCTAAGGAGGACCGTCTTAATGTCAGTTGAGGATAGCAATCAGGTAGGCGTATCTGGCCTGCCTGCGTCCGAAGCACCGAGTTCCGTCCCGCCGGAAGCCAAGCCGCCCACGGCGCCGCCGGCGCCGAAGACAACCGCCGACCTTTACGCGGAGTCGTTCCCGCAACTGCGGATCGGCGACATCGTCACCGGCCGCGTGGTCAAGCGGCTGACCAACGCCGTGTTGGTCGACATCGGGCTGAAGGCCGAGGGCGTATTGTCGGTCGAGGAGTTCCGGCACCGCGACGAGGCAGCCGAGGGCCGCGAGGTGAAGGTATACCTCGAGTCTTTCCAGGACCGCGACGGTTTCCCGGTCATCTCGAAGAAGAAGGCCGATTTCCAGCTTGCCTGGGAGACCATCAAGCAAAAGTCGGAGAGCGCCGAGGGCGTGCCCGCCACGGTCATAAGGCGCGTGAAGGGTGGGCTCGCGGTCGAGATTCTGGGCCTGGATGCGTTCCTGCCCGGCTCACAGGTGGACCTGCGGCCGGTGCCGAATCTTGACGACCTCATCGGCAAGCAGCTCGAGGTCAAGATCCTCTCCGTCAACTGGTACAAGAAGAACATCGTGGTGTCGCGGCGCCTGCTGCTCGAGGAGCGCCAGGATGAGATACGGCGTGAGCTATTCAGCCGGCTCGTTGTCGGCGACGTCATCGACGGCACGGTGAAGACGATTACCGATTTCGGCGCCTTCGTCGATATCGGCGGCGTCGACGCCCTGCTGCACATCTCGGACCTGGCCTGGAACAAGGTCGTGCACCCGACCGAGGTGGTGAACGTCGGCGACCAGCTGAAGATCAAGGTCCTATCGGCCGACCCGAACACCGGCCGAATCACGGTAGGGCTGAAGCAACTCACGCAGCATCCGTGGGAGCGGGTCGAGGAGAAGTACCCGGTGGGCAACAAGGTGAAGGGCCGGGTCACGACGCTGGCCGAGTTTGGTGCGTTCGTCGAACTGGAAAAGGGCATTGAAGGCCTGATTCACATCTCGGAGATGTCCTGGATCAAGTCCATCCACCATCCGTCGCAGATCCTCGCGATGGACCAGGAGATTGAGACGGTCGTCCTGAACATCGACAAGGAGAACCGACGGATATCGCTGGGCCTGAAGCAGACGTTTCCCGATCCGTGGTCGCTGGTCGAGGAGAAGTATCACGTCGGGCAGCGGGTGGACGGCAAGGTGCGGGCGCTTAAGGAGTTCGGAGCGTTCGTCGAGATCGAGGAGGGCATCGAGGGCCTGATTCACAACGCCGACATCTCCTGGACCAAGCGCATCAAGCACCCGCGCGAGGAGCTGAAGAAGGGTCAGCGTGCCGAGACCATCATCCTCGGCATCGACCGGGAGAACCGCAGGATCACGCTCGGGCTGAAGCAGACCCTGGAGGACCCGTTCTACAGCATCAGCAAGGAGCTGAAGGAAGGCGACGTCGTCAAGGCGCGGATCGTCGACCTGCCCAAGCCGGGTGTGGTGGTCAGTCTCAACTACGATATCGAGGGCTTCGTTCCCCTGAGCCAGCTGGCGCGCGGTGGCAAGAAGGCGAAGGAGAAGTACCAGATCGGCGAGGAGCTGGAGTTGCGGGTCATCCGCGTCGACCCTGAGCACCGCCGGATCGCGCTGAGCGAGCGGGCCCTGCATCCCGAGGCCGAGCCGCCCATTGAGGAGATGCAGGAGCGCTCGGAACGCGAGCGCGACCGTGACCGTGACCGCGGCGGACGCGAGCGGTATCGCGAAGACGACTTGAACGACAGGTTCACGCTCGAAGACCATCTCCGCGAGTTCGAGGAAGAGCGCGACCTGGAAGGTTAGACCGACGGTCAGACCGGTCTGACTGTCCGATGAGTCGGACCCTGGTGTGAAGCAGCCCACCGCGGTGATCCTGACCGCCGGCTGCCGACTGAATCAATCCGAGAGCGACGCCCTGAGGCACCGACTGATGCTTCAGGGCGTCGCCGTTGTCGAGTCTCCGGAAGAAGCCGACACCGTCTACGTCAATACCTGTACCGTGACCGGCCAGGCCGACCGGAGCTCCAATCAGCTGGTGCGGCGTGCCTGCCGGACCGAGCATCGGCCACGCGTGATCGTGCTCGGCTGCCTGGCAGAACGTTCACCGGAGCAGGTGAGGCGGATAGAAGGTGTCGGGGAAGTCTGGAGCAACGAGAAGAAGCAGGCCGAGATCGCGGGCATTGACCCGGCGCCGGTCCGTAGCCGGGCGATACTCAAGGTCCAGGACGGATGCGACCGGCGCTGTTCCTACTGCGTTGTTTCCGGGCTGCGCGGCGAGCCGCGCTCAGTGCCGGCTTCCGACGTACGCAAGCAGTTTGAGCAATTGCTGGCCAGGGGCTTTCACGAGGTGGTGTTGACCGGGCTCAACCTTGGTACGTACCATGACGGCGACACGACTCTTGCCGGACTGCTGGACAGGCTGCTAGAAGTGTGCCGCGATGCGCGCATCAGGCTGGCGTCCGTCGAACCGGACACGTTCGATGACGATCTCGTGAGTGCTATTGCCGATAGCCGGGTCTGTCCGCACTTTCACATTCCTTTGCAGTCGGGAGACGATGCCGTGCTGGCGGGGATGAACCGGAGGTACGGAACGGCCGAATTTGGACGGCTGGTTGAGCGCATTATCAGAATCAGACCCGACGTGAACATCGGGATGGACGTGATCGTCGGGTATCCCGGCGAGACGGAGGAGTCGTTTCGGCGGACCCGCGATTACCTTGCCCGGATTCCGGTTTGCTATCTGCACGTCTTTCCCTTTTCGCCCCGGCCCGGAACCGAGCAGGGGAGCGACGAACCCGTGCGATCGCAGGTCGCGCGCGAGCGGGTCGCGGAACTCCGAGTCTTCTCCGACCGCCGCCGGAAAGAGTACCAGGCGCGATTCGTAGGGACAGCCCGGCCGTCGATTGTCGAGACGACCCGCACCGCGTTGACCGACAACTATCTGCGACTGGGATTGACGCGCGCCGGGCGATTCGAACCGAAAGCACTCGTCAGCCTGCTCATCGGGCAGGAAGACGCGGCCCTGACCGGCGGCCCGTGTTGACAAGCGCCTGTCATCGCCCTAAGCTGCTTTCTGGTGAGCGACGACACAACCAATGACAGCCTGAGTAGAGGAGGAGTCTCGTGAGAACAATCCGGCTGGCAATCATCCTCGGCCTAGCGGCTTCAGGACCGCTTCTGACGGCCAAGGAATTCCGGATCGGCTATGTTGACTACGACCAGGTTATCGCCAAGTACCAGGCCGCGGTTGATGCGAAGAGCGAAATGGACACAGTGCGCCTGAGTTTCGAGGCACAGGCCGAGTCACTCCAGGGCGAGTGGGAGCAGTCGAAGGCCGAGTACGAGTCCCAGCAGCTCACTCTTTCGGAAGAAGGGAAGCGCGCGAAGAACGCGGAGGTCGACCAGCGGAAGCGTCGCTACGACGGCTACATCGCGGAGGTCTACGGCAAGGGTGGCCTCATCGACCAGCGCTACAAAGAGCTGATTGCGCCGATTGTCGGCAGGATCGACTCGGCCGTGGCCAAGCTCTCGGCAGACGAAGGGTTCGCCCTGATACTGGACGCGTCGAAGTCCGGGATTGTCTACTCGGAGGCCGGACTCGACCTGACCCAGTTGGTGATAGAGGATCTGAACCGCGAGTTCGCACCGGTCGGGCCGTCGGTTACCGGCACCAAGGTCTATGCACTCATGCCCGTGTTCAATTCCAACGACCAGGCAGCGCAGGATCGCGTCGGAACCTCGATACGGGATTTTGTCTACAAGTTGGTCAGCGCGCAGCCCAACGTGGATATGGTCGCGAACGCGAAGGTCGACCAGCAGCTTCAGTCCCGCGGTCTCTCCAATCAGCAGGTGGTGCTCGACAAGGCGTTGGAAGCGGGCCGCGCGCTCGATGCTGACTACGTTATCTTCGGGAATGCGAGCAAGCAGGACAAGCGGATCCAGTTCGAGCTTTCGATTGCAGAAGCGCGACTCGGCACTCTGCTCAAGACCCAGAAGGGTGACGCGGTTCGACCCGAGGACCTGCAGGTTCAGGTTGGCACCGTCGTCCGCGTACTTCTCGCAGCGGTTGAAAAGCCCTGAACCGGCGCGGGTCGAACCGGGCGCCAAGCTTGCGCCCGACGTTGCGATTGCCCCGTTCGTCTACGTCGGGCCGGACGTAGAGATCGGCCCGGGCTCAATTGTGGAGTCGAACGTCACCATCATGGGCCGGACATCCATCGGCGCACGCGTGCGCGTCGGTCCCGGTACCGTCATCGGCTGCGCCGGGTTCGGGTACGAGAGAGAGGTAGGACGCTACCGGCTACTCGAGCACGGCGGCCGAGTGATCATCGAGGACGATGTCGATATCGGCGCGAATTGTACGATAGCCCGGGCAAAGACCGGCCGGGAGACGCGCATCGGCCGGGGCACGAAGATAGACTGCCTTGTGCACATAGGCCACAACGTCGCCATCGGCCAGGACTGCGTCCTCGCCGGCCAGGTCGGAATCGCGGGCAGCGCGATCATCGGCAACCGGGTGAGCCTCGCGGGTCAAGTCGGAGTGAGCGACCATGTCACCATCGGGGATGATGTGGTCATCCACGCCAAGTCAGCGGTGTTCCGTTCGGTTCCGGCCGGCGCTCACTACTCGGGCATTCCCGCACGGCCGCACTCCGAGATGAAGCGGCTCTGGGCCAACCTCTGGCGACGGTTTGGCGGGCGGATATGAGGGGTGCGACGATTGGGAAAGCGGCCCGCCTCACCGGCAAGGATTCTCTTGGCCGGGCGAATGTGGAAGTGCGCCTCAGTCCGGCCGGTCCGGGCGCGGGTATCTGGTTCAACGGGTGCGTCCAGGCCACGGCCGGCAACGCCAGCACGAGTGAACACGCCACTTGTCTGGGTCGAGGTCGCCGCCGGGTCCGGATGGTTGAACACTTGCTCGCCGCGTGCCACGGGCTGGGTGTGACCGACCTGGCGGTTGAGACAAGCGGCGCGGAACTGCCCATCGGCGACGGCAGTGCCCAACCCTACGTGCGTGTGCTTACCAGGGCAGGCATCGTTCAGTACCAGGAAGGACCAGAACCGGCGAGACTGAAGCGGCCGGTCTTGGTACGGCAGGGCTCGCGGTTCATCGCCGCGGTCCCGACCAAAGGTCTCGCCATCAACTGCCTGGCGCGTTTTCCCGAGTTCGGGGTGCAGTTTGGCGCGCTCGTCGTCACCCCGACGTCATTCCGACGCGCCTTGGCTCGAGCTCGGACTCTGGCACGAACCGACGAGTCGCCGGCTCAGTTCCGGAAGAGGTTCGGCCTGCGCTTTCGGCTCCGGCGCGTGGGCAGGTTCGTCTGCGCCGAGCGGTGGCGATTCAGGGATGAGCCCTGCCGGCACAAGGCTCTGGACCTGTTGGGCGATCTGGCCCTGCTCGGCAGGCGGCTCGATGCCTCGGTGTTCGCGTACCTGCCAGGGCACCGATTGAATGTCGCTTTTGTCCGTGAAGTCGAGAAAGAACTGGAGGTCCGATGAGTGAAATCGTGCTTGGTATTGAACAGATCAAGGAGATGTTGCCGCACCGCGAACCTTTCTTGTTCATTGACGCCGTTACGAAGCTCGAATCCAATCTGATTGAGGGGTATCGGGATATCAAGGCAGAGGAGTTCTACTTCGCCGGCCACTTCCCCGGGTTCCCGGTGATGCCCGGTGTGCTGATGGTAGAGGCCATTGCCCAGATCGGAATCATGCTCGTGTGCAAGGTCCGCGAGGAGCGACGCGGCCGAAAGACGCTCTTTGCCGGAATCGAAAGCGTGCGGTTCCGTCGTCAAGTCTCACCCGGCGACCGCCTGCTGTTTTCGGCCGATATCGTGGGTGGTCGGTCTTCGGTCTACAAGATTCACGGCACGGCGAAGGTGGGCGACGAACTCGCCTGCGAGGCGATTGTCATCGGCGCGCTGCGGTAGCACGCCGCGTGCTTGGTGCTCCACGCTGACCGGTGGGTAGGTACTGGAACCTGACCAGTCGATCTCCCGATCCCTCGTTTCCTTTGTCTGGTGGTATCCATCCTTCCTCCGTAGTCGGTCCACGAGTCGATTTCGGTCCCGGCTGCGACGTTGGCCCATTCTGTCACTTCGAGGGACGGGTCAGAGCCGGGGAACGAAACCGGTTTGGGGCAGGCGTGGCGATTGGTGGCGCGCCGATGGATACCAAGTACGAGGGCGAAGATACCGAGGTGCGCATCGGCTCGGGGAACACCTTCTTTGAGTACACCACGGTGCACCGCGCAAGCGGGAAAGGGAACGCGACCGTCATCGGCGACGACAACTTCGTCATGGCCTATGTCCACATCGCACACAACTGCAGCGTCGGCAATGGGTGCGTCATAACTAACCTCGTCCAATTGGGCGGGCACGTCGAGGTAGGTGACCTCGCCAACATCGGCGGGCTCGTCGGCATCCACCAGTTCTGTCGCATCGGGACGCTGGCGATGGTCGGTGCGCATACATACGTCAACAAGGACATCCCTCCATACATGCTGGCCGCCGGCCACCCGTGCCGCGTGCGCGGTCTGAACTCGGTCGGCCTGCGACGTGCCGGGATCAGTCAGTCCGTGCAGAGCCTGCTGCGCCGAGCCTATCGGGCAATCTACCGAGGAGGCCTGAATCTGGCCCAGGCTCTATCTACGATCGAATCCGACGTGCTGCCGCAGAGCGCAGCGGGGGGCGGCGGAAGAAATGAACTGGAGGAACTGATCCGCTTCATTCGTTCCAGCGAACGCGGAGTCGAGTTGCGCTGCGGGCGAGAGGAACAGGAGTGGTCGTGAGCAGGGGTTTCGCGCTGCTCTCAGGTCTGGCCGTGGCACTGGCATCGGGCCATCCGTGGGCATGCTTCCATGGTGATCCGCAACACACCGGACGCTCGGCGAACGTGGTCGGCGCGCCGCTGACCCGAACCGGAGCCCGTGGTCTTGGTGGCCAGATTTCCAGTTCTCCGGTTGTCCGACAGGACGGCAGCGTACTGGTGGGAGCACGCGACGTGAAGCTCTACTGCCTCGGGCCGGAACTCGACACGCTGTTCTGGGTCGCCGACCTCACACCCTACGGGTCGAACATCTACTATTCCTCACCCGCGCTGGACGATGCGGGCGACGCCTACATCACCACCAGTCGCAGGCTTGTGAAGGTCAGCGACAACGGTGCAGTTCTCTGGTCATGGCCTGCGCACAACTCGCTCTCCATCAGCCACTCACCGGTCATCGGGCGGGACGGCAAGATCTACTTCGCCTGCTACTCGGACTCCCTGTACGCCCTGACCCCGGACGGCACGCTCGCATGGGCGCGGAATCTCGGCGCGTCGGTCAACTCGGCGCCCGCAGTGGGTCTGGATGGCCGGATCTATGTCGGCACGACGCGCGACACTCTGAGCATGAAGCTCCTGTGCTTCAATCCAGACAGCTCGCTACACTGGTCCTTCAACCTCGCGGACGAAGCCGAACTTGCATCGCCCGCCGTCGGCCCGGATTCGACCATCTACATCGGGGCGGGTCGCTACTTCTACGCGGTTCGGCCCAACGGGACGCTCAAGTGGCGCGACAGCCTGGCCGCGGCAATTCGGTCCTGTCCGGCTGTCGCCAACGAATCCACGCTGTACGTTTTGGCCGGGGCGAGGCTCTACTGCATAGGCACTGACTCTGTCGTGCGCTGGCGACGGATAATCGGTGGTTCGAACTACTGCTCGCCGGCCGTGGATGCCGCGGGCAATGTCTACGTTGGCACGGCCGACAGCGGCAGCAGTACCTTCTACTGCATTGCACCCGACTCTGCGGTGCAGGACAGCCATGTGGTTGGCAGCAACATCTGGTCATCGGCGGCAGTAGGAGAGAGCGGGCGCGTCTACATTGGCTGCATGAACGACACTCTGTATGTCTTTCAGGGACCGGGTCCCGGAGTCTTCGAGGAAGGGCGTGGTCTTGCGCTGGCCGGGGTTCGCCTGCTGCCTAGCCCGACGTGCGGAGTCGTGCGGATGGTCCCCTCCGGCCGGTACTCGGTCAAGGTCTTTGATGCCTTCGGCGCGCTCGTGGCCAAGCCCAATTCCGGCGACCTGCTCGACCTGCGGCATCTGCGTCGCGGGGTCTACATGGTGCAAGTCGCTGGTAGCGCGCCGCAGAAGCTGATCCTGCGCTAGCGGAGTTCCGCCCATATGACTTATTCGCAGGCCGTCCAGTTCCTCGACAGCCTCGTCAACTACGAGAAGCTGGCCGGGCCTCGCAACGAGTTCAAGCTCGACAATATCCGCCGGCTGCTTGAGCTGGCCGGCAGTCCCGAACGCAGGATGCGCAGTGTCATACTCGTCGCCGGTACCAAGGGCAAAGGTTCAGTCTGCTACATGCTTGAATCAGCCTTGCGCGGCTGCAAACTCTCGACCGGCATGTTCGTCTCGCCGCACGTCCTCGACGTCCGCGAGCGAATCCAGCTTGACGGCAGGCCGATTCCCAAGCGTCTGTTTGCTTCGCTCGCCGCCCGCCTCGCTCCATTTGTGTCCTCAGTTCGTCCCTCGTCCCTGGTCCCTCGCACCGACGGCGTCCCGGTCAGCTACTTCGAGATGACCACGGCCATGGCTTTTCTTCTCTTTGCCGAGAGACAGCCGGACTACTCGGTCATAGAAGTTGGGCTGGGTGGCAGGCTCGATGCCACAAACCTCTCCGATCCACAGATCTCAGTGATCACCCGCATCGGGTACGACCACCTGAAGGTGCTGGGCAACACACTGACCAAGATTGCGGGGGAGAAGGCGGGCATCATGCGCAAGGGCAGATCGGTCGTCATCGGCGAGCAGGAACCCGAAGCGCTCGCGGCGCTCAAGCGCAAGGCGCGCGATGCGGGCGCACGGTTGGTGCGTTCCGAATCGTCGGTGTCGGTTCGATCCACCGAGGCCACTGCGAGCGGTCTGAGTTTCCGCGCACGCTGCCGGCATGGAGCCGGCGAGATTGTCTTGCCGCTGCTCGGCCATCATCAAGTCGAGAACTGCCAAACCGCGCTGGCGGTGCTCAACGAGCTCTCGATGCGCGACCGCCGCATCAAGTTCGGGCGAGTCGCCCGAGGTTTGGGGACCGTATCGATTCCAGCCCGGTGCCAGGTGGTCCGGCGCTCATCACTCAGCGCCTATCGTTCAGCGCTTGTCATCGTCGACTCCTGCCACAACCCCGAGTCGGGTCGCGCCCTCGCCAACGTCCTCCGCGACCACCTCCCCAAGCTTCGAACCACCAATCGTCGACTCCCTCACCCTCGCCCTCTTCCAGAGGGAGAGGGAAGGGGTGAGGGTCGCCAATCACCGAGGGTCATCTTGGTCTACGGCTCGCTGGGGGGGAAGCTCGTGGAGGAGACCGTCGCGCCGCTCGCACCGTTCGTTGACAGAGCGGTGCTTGTCCAGCCGGACAATCCACGCGCGATGCCGCTGGCCGAACTCAAGCGGGTCTTCTCACGCCTCCGCATCGGTCATGTTACCGCTCCTGACATACGCGCAGCCCTGTTTCTCGCACGCCAATCCGCAATCTGCAATCTGCAATCTGCAATGCCTGTTGTCGTCGCTGGCTCCTTTTACCTGGCCGGTGAAGTTCTCAAGGTTCTCGGTCCTGCGCAGCGTCGCCGCGCATGGCCCGCGTCCGCGGGCGTTTGACTTGGCCGCACCGCGGCCTATGATTCCCTCAAAGTGAAGAACGATGAGTTGCGCCAGTGGTACCAGCGCTTTGGGCCGATGGGGCCTGATGCGCCGGAGCCCGTCATTGCTGAGAGGGGCGAGGGGGCGTGGATTGTCGATGACTCAGGCAAGAAGCTCCTCGACTTTTCATCGGGTGGCAGTTCGCCGCTCGGCCGCAACCACTCTGACATACCCAGAGTCCTGAAGCAGGTTGGACACGCACCCGCAATCGATGGTGTGGTTGCGCATGACGAAGTCGCTTTGATGCACAAGATGGCTGAACTGGTTCCGGGCGGCATGAACCGGCGCGTGCTTGTCTGCGAGTCAGGGCGCGAGGCGCTGGCGCGGGCGATTGAGTTGGCGAGGAATGAGACTGGCAGGCAGAGTGTGGTCTACCTGTCTGAGATTGCCGAGGGGCTTGGGACACGATCCGATTCCTCGACGGAATCAGTCATGACTCGCGCCGCCGCGGTCGTGGCGCATCCCCTGGACGGGCGCATCAAGCACGCAAGGCAGGCATGCGACGCGGCGGGTGCTTTGCTGATTGACGACGAGGCGGGCATCGGGCCCGGGGCAACTGGTCGCATGCTCGCCATCGAGCTGTCCGACGTCAGGCCGGATATCCACGTACTGGGGAGAGGCTGGGCAGCGGGCCTGATGTTCGGTGCCTGCGTTACAGGAAACTCCAACCTGCGCTGGAAGAACTCGACCGCCGGGAACCCGATTGGAGGCGCGGTTGCGCTTGAGGTCATTCGCCTGCTTGAGGTCGGATTACTTGAGCAGGGCCGGAAGCTGGCTGCGTATCTTGAGAAGAGGTTCGGCGTTCTGTCCAGCCCGAAGCTAGAGCCCGAGCTCTGGGGCGTCGGGCTGGTGCGGACCATTGTGCTTCGCAAAGGCAAGGACGTGGCCGTGGGTCTGGTTCAGAAGTGCCGCGAACTTGGCCTGTTGCTTCACGCGCTGTCTGCTGATAAGGTCGCGGTCAGGCCGCCCCTGGTCGCGACGGAAAAGGATGTTGACTTCGCCGCCGAGGTCATCGGCAAGGTCCTTGCCGGTTTCGACAAGAAGGCATGAGCGCCGGGAAGCTCTCGGTTCCGGGTCGCTTCTTCACGACGGTGACGGAGTACGGACTCCTGCCCGAAGGCTCGGGCGTCCTCGCCGCGGTCTCGGGCGGCGCCGATTCGGTCTGCCTGCTCGATCTGCTGCGGCTGGCGCAGCCCCGGCTCAAGCTCAGCCTGGCGGCGTTCCACCTTAACCACGGCCTGCGTGAGACGGCGACGCGAGACGAGGGGTTTGTCAGCAAGCTCTGCCGTGATTGGGGAGTTGACCTCGAGGTCGAGCGAGCTGACGTGGCTGGATACGCCAAGCGGCACAAGACGGGTATCGAAGAGGCGGGGCGCGAACTGCGCTACCGGCACATGATCCGCGTGGCGCGGAAGCTGAAGTGCGGCGTCATTGCGCTGGGTCACACTGCCAACGACAACCTCGAGACGATACTCTTGAACCTGGCGCGTGGGGCTGGGCCGCGCGGGTTGGCCGGCATTCCGGTGACCAGGAAAGCGGGTTTCTGCCACAAAGGCACGAAGGCACGAGGGGTCTCGGACATCAAATTCGTGCGGCCGTTGATTGACATTGAACGCGGGGCGCTGGAGAAGCATCTGCGGGCGCGGGGCATCGGGTGGGTCGAGGACGAGTCGAATGAAGACGTGAAGTACCGTCGAAACCTCCTCAGGCGCGAGGTCGTGCCGGTACTCGTCCGGCTGAATCCAAACGTGGTGGCCAATGCCCGGAGGGCCGCACAATTGCTGGCTGAGGAGGGTGAGTTCCTCGATCGGCTGGCAAAGGAGGCAGTCGGCGAGGCAGCAGAGACGGATGAGGGCGGCGTGCGGATTGACATACTTAAGTTCAAGGATTATAATGACATTCTGAAACGGCGGGTTCTGAAACTCGTCCTCCCCGAGCTGGATTCGCAGGCCGTGGAGGGAGTACTTGAGTTCT
>VGIR01000076.1 GCA_016867815.1 candidate division WOR-3 bacterium
GTGGCAGGTGGGAATCTCAAGCCTGCCTGGGCCGCATAGCATAGGGCGGACTCGCGTCAATCGCAGACAGTCGCGAACGACAATACCCTATGACCATCTCCAGAGGGTTTCTGGACAAGCTCAGTGTCCCTCTTTTTCGTACGCCTTAGTTGTACCGAAAACCGTTGATGCCCATAGCATCAGCAGCAATACCACGAACGTGGTCTGTTTCATATCCTCCTCCTACATCTTGACTAGCTTGTTCTCGCGAACACCCTTTCTTGTTTCTACCCGAACGAAGTAAAGACCCGGTCGCAGGTCCGTCAGGTCTAGCGTGATTCCATGTACCTCCTCTCTTATCGCTTGGTCTAGGACTTCTCGTCCAGTGACATCGAACAGGTGCAGAGAGATACCGCCTGCTGGCAGTTCGCTGAGTCGCACCTTCACGAAATCACGGGCCGGGTTGGGTTCAACTCCCATGGCCGGCTCAGACCACCTTTCTGCCTCTGGTTCCAGCACTCCGGTTGCCGTAGTCTCAACCAGGACAATTCCGGCGTCGCTGCAAGCCGCATACACATACGGAGTAGCGTAAACGACTCTGTTGACGCCGATGGGTGTGCCATAGAACCCGACGAGTCTGGGACTCGCGGGGTCCGCAATGCTGAATGCCCGGAGGTCACCTGCGTACCCCAGACAGGTGCCAACATAGAGCATCGTGTCGGCGGCCGCCACTGTCCGCCCATAGACGGTGAGCAGCACTGAATCCACGATGAACGGTGCGCTTGGTCGTGCAACATTGACAACCCTCAGATGGTTTGCCCCGACGTATGCGAAGGAGTCCCTGACCGCTACTCCGACCGCCGGGTTGGGAAACGCGATGCTGCCTACGATGACCGGGAAGTCCGGTCGTGCGACGTTGACAATCTGCAGGCCAGCAATGCCGTTCGCAACAAAGGCCAGCGTGTCCTTCATGTCCATCTCGTAGGTGTGATCCGGCAACCCGCACGTCCCCACGACCACTGGCGCACGCGGCCGGGCGACGTTGACGACCTCGAACTTGTAGTTCTCTGCGCAGAAGGCCAGCGTATCTCGTAGTACGATATCCTGCGCAAACTCGAATGGGTCGCACGAGCCAACAAAAGCCGGCCGGGTCGGCTCGCTGATGTCGGCGACCCTGAAGAACGGGGTGTTGAACCAGCCCATGAATGCGAAGCTGTCGGTCGCGACGACGGAGTAACAGCCTTCGGCTCCGCCAATCGTGTCCAGTTCGCCCAAGGTGTGCGGTGTCGTCGGGTCGGCTACGTCAAGCAGCTTCATGCCCCCGCCTTCATCCGCTACATAGCAGCGCGAACCTCGAACCTCCAAGTCCAGCGCAGACCCAGCACCGAGAAGCGTCGTATCGATCAGCGGATGGCTGATGTCGCCGTCGTCCATGACGGCAAGCCCGTTTATCTCATTAGCCACGAAGGCCCGGTCGCAACCTGCCTTGCCCCAGACGCCATCCTTGTACACCGACAGAGGGCAGCTTCCGACGATTTCTGCATTGAGCGAGTCGCTAATGTCAAGTATCTGGAACCCGTAACCTCCGGCCGTGTACACGTACTGCCCGTCCATGTGGAGCGCATCTCCGCCTGCTCCGCGAAGTGAACTCAGAGGGTACATGCCCGCCGGGTCTGTCACATCCAGTAGATAGAAAAGCACTGAGTCCGGGTCGTACTCCGTGACGCAGCAGATGTTACCACGAGCCACGACGCTGATGATGAATGTGCCCCACGAGCCGACTCGATGCGGGTTCGCCGGATTCGATACGTCGATGGCATACAGCCCCCAGCGGTCGCCGACGAACGCCGTGTTGCCGGCGAGGGATACCGGCCCGCCGGAATCGCGGCAAGCACCCAGCCGCCTCGGGTTGTCTGGGTCGGCCATGCTGTAAATCTTGAAGCTGTCATCGTACCCCATGACGTACAGCAGACTTTCTCTGATGGCGAAGTCGTTTAGAGGAGTCAGAAGTGTGCTCAGCAGGTTCGGACTGCGCGCATCAGAGGTGCTGTACGTCTCCACACCAGCGCCCGTGCCCACGAGCAACAGCGTGTCCGCCAGCCGGACACGGCTTATCAGTCCTGCCGAATTGATGTCGGAGAGCAACTGGAACTCCGCCGAGTCGCTCCTGCTGAAACGCAACAGGCTCACACCAGAACCTCGCCCAAGTACTATCAGCGTTTCGGCCGGGGTCATTCGACAGTCCACGTCATAGCTGGGGCCGAAGCTCCAGCGACCGACTACTCGCAGCCCTTCCGAGTCCGTGGTCGCACACCCCGCGGTTTGGAGACCCCGGTCGCGCAACCACGTGGCCCGGAACCGAGGATTGACTGCCCGTAGCGAGTCCATGACCGCCCGTTCACGCATCAGTGGCTGCCCGGCGACAGCGACCACAGCTAACCCCAACCCCAGTAGAAGGCAAATCGTCCTTTTCACGAGATCATTGTAGTCCGAACCATCCCCACGTCAAACCGCCATCGCCCGCATCCTCGGATGCACGCGTGCCAGCGACTCCTGCACCACGGTCTGCTCTTGGAACGATGGCACTCGGCCCAGCGCTCCTGCCGCAAGGCAGAGAACAGCGAGTAGCACCGACGCGGAGAATCTCGTCTTCATCGTGTCAACTCCTCGTCTCGACTAGCGCAAGTCTAGAACTGCTCAGACTGACTGTCAAGCCCAATTCGCTTGAGGCCGAGAGCGGGGTCGGGTTGTGGGTGGCGGGTGCTAGAACCGGCCGCCGATGCCGATGAGTGGGATGAAGGCGATGCCGGTTGACCGGCCGGTGACGATGTTCCCGTTCCGGTCCTCGAACTGGATCAGGTTGTAGACGTTCTGCCGGTTGTAGACGTTGATGATCTCGATGTACATATACGGGTGCAGCGGCAACTTGGGCAGTTCGCGCGAGACCTTGAAATCAAACCGGTGATAGACCGGCACGCGAGCCGAGTTCTTCTCTCCTTCAATCACGTAGGCCGAGTGCCCGCGCCGTATCTCCGCCGTCCCCGTCTGATTGGGCGATTGCGTATAGAGCAACGGCGTGTAGGGCGCACCGGTGTTCAGACGGAACGTTGCGGCTATCGTCCATTCGGGACCGAAGGTCTTCTGAACCTGGAGGTTAAACGAATGCCTGCGGTCGTACCTGTCCCAGTACATCACCGTATCGGTTCCCTGTTGCTTCCGGCACCAGGACAGGGCATAGGTCAGCCAGCCGCTCCAGCCTTCGACCGCGGATTGCTCAAGCACCGCCTCAACTCCGCGTGCATAGCCGGAACCGAGGTTGCCCGCGTTGTACACCTCACCCTGCGCGTCGGTCTTCCACGTCGGCAGTTGCAGGTAGTCCTTCACATAGCCCTCAATCGAGAGCCGCGTGTTCTGCGCCAGCTTGAACTCACTTGAGACGGAGTAGTGGTCGGCCTGTTTGGCCGAGAGCGCCCCGAGTTCGAACAGCCGGTAGTCGTCATACTGTTGATCGAACACGAACGACGCGCACGAATTGCGCAGGAAGCTGTAGGAGTGCTGATACAGCCGGCGGTACCCGGCTTTCAGGGTGACGTTGCCGAAAAGGAACAGGCTCGCCACTGCCCGCGGCTGCAGCACCTTGTTCAGGGCCCAGCGCACGTCCTCATACCTGACCCCGAGGTCGATGCCGAGCCGAGAGAGAGGCCTGAGACCCAGCGCTGCGTACACGGCCCACGTATTGTCCGCTCTTGCCAGAGTCTGTGGAGTCAGGAGGCTGCCGGTAAACGATGTCTGTCCTGCCTCTGCGCCGCATTCGAGCTCCAGTTCGTCAGATATCGTACCGGTCGCGTTGAGGCGCACGCCGTACTCGTTCTGCCGGGTAACCGCGGTTCCCCACCAGGCCGAAGGCGTCAGGTTGAAGCCGTGAGTATTGCTGTAGAACGTCGCGTCGGTCTTGACCGGTCCGAGGTCAGACTCGATGCTTCCCGCCAGCGACGTGCCGGACTCATCCATCGTCTTCTCAGTCCCGAGCAGCGTCGAAGTGATGTGGTCTGAACCGTTCACGACCGTCAGCCGGAGCCGGTGCTGCGGAGAGAGCGGTACTGCACACTGCCCGGTGAAGTCGGAGTAGGACGGGCGGTTGTATGAACCCGCGCCCATCGGCCCGAACAGCACGTAGTAGAACGTCCGGCGATACGACGCCAGAAAGTCGATGTCGCCGAGATTGCCTACATAGGCCGCCTTCATGTTCATCGCGTCATAGGCCCAGAACCCCCGGCCGCGTTCGAGCTGCTTCGGCTGCATCACGGCCACGCTCGACAACACGCCGCCGTAGCGCGAGGGGAAGACGCTCGGAAAGAAAGATATCTTCTCGACGATGTCCGGGTTCAGCACCGACGAGAACCCGAGTAGATGGTAGGGCCAGAGCAGTTCGACGTTGCCAAACCAGACCGAACTCTCGTCGGTCTCACCACCCCGCACCGCGTAGGTTCCGCTCCACTCGCCCCGCGCGCTCGGCGCGACCCCGGGCAGGAAGGAAAGCGACCGCACCGGGTCCTGCACGAAGCCACCCGCGCTCCGCGACAGCTGCTCCGAGCTGATCTCGCGGACTGAGACCTTCTGCTCCCCGCGCTCGCGCCGTGACTTCACGCTCACTCCCGGTATCGGTATCACCTTCGGACGCAGCCTGATCTCGGCCCGCGCCACGCCATTGGCCGGCACATCGACCGTGAGGGTCTCCGGCTCGAAGGCGATGTGGCTGGCAACCAGACGGAAGGAACCGGCCCGGATCGGCCCGAGCACGAAGCCGCCATTCTCTCCCGTCGAGGCCCCGACGCCCGCATCGACCAGCAAGACATTCGCGCCCGGAACAGAACTGCCGGAAGCGCTGTCCGCAACGGTTCCGCGCACCAGGCCGGTCTGCCCGACCAGTACTATTGTAAGTAGAAAACTAGAGAACAAACACGGTGTTTACTCGATACAACACTATCCTAGCCGCTCCAGCGCCGCGGTCAAGTGCGGCGGATGGTACGGCTAGCGCGTGACAACGACCTTTCGGACGGCCCGCGCCTGCGCTTGCGCTCCTGCTACCCTGACGAAATAGACGCCGGGAGCCAGACTGCTGACGTCATTGGCTCCATCGCCAAGCTCCGCGACCTTCCGCCCCATCGCATCCATCAACCAGCTTGGGCTTGCGCTTGTGCCTTTCTTCAGCCAGAGCACCGTTCCCACAAAGTTCACTCCGGCATACGAGCTTGGCACTGCCGGTTGCTCGCCTTCGCCAACCGCCGTGACGAGCGAATCGTGCTTGTAGTACATCTCCGAGTTGCCGTCGCGGTAGTCAGACCACACAACGTGAAGGTTGAACTGGGAGGCTGCTACCGAGGGACGCTCCCGAGTGCCCGTCGTGTCCGTGACATCAATCGGCGTGCTCCAAGTCCCGGATGGCAAGCGCTGGCTATAACGAAGCTGGCCAACAGAGCTGGAGGAATCGCTCCTGCCCACCCATACTGCATGGCCGCTGCCATCAAGCGTGAACGCCACCTGCCCGATGTCCTGGTCATAGGACGAACCTGATTCGGAAACCGTGTCGCACGTCTGCCAGCTGCCTCCGGCTCGCCGGTTGTGGATTATGCGGAGCCTTGTCCCGCTCGGCTCGTAGCCTTCCCAGATCGCGTGCGGCTCGCCGGTCGCCGGGTCAACCGCGACCGACGGATACATCTGGTGGCGCGAGCCGTTGGAGACGTTCTCCATCGCTCCCCATGTAGAATCGGCCCGGGCTGTGTACCAGACGTTGTAGTAGCCGCTGGGGCCGTTCCGCCCGTGCCAGACCACGTGCACGCTGTTGTCCGGCCCACCCGCGATTGCCGGGTAGACCTTGTAGTTGGAGTTCAGTTCCAGGTCAACCTGCGCCTGCCAGACCGTATCGATGAGTTCGCGATAGGCGATGCAGCTGCCGCCGCCCGGCTTGACCTCCCGCCAGACCGCGTGGACATGGCCGTCCGGCGTCGCCGCCAGGTTGGGGCTCTCGCGGGTGAAGCCAGTGCCGCCGTTGGACAGGAGCCGTGCAACTGAATCCCAACCGCCGTTCCCTTCGCCTTCGGGCAGGCAGGTCTTGTAGTAGATGAAAGCGTCGGCTCCGTCCGACGTGTCGTTGCCCCAGGCTGCGACGACGCGACCCGTGGAGCCGACGGTGATGGCCGGGTACTTGTTGTGCGTGCTGGCAGCGTAGAGGTCAGCGCTCAGCATCGTATCCTGGGTCCAGCCGGCGCCGGGATTGAACCGCTTGTAGTAGACCTGGAACCGGTAAGTGCCCAGGCCCGAGTTCATCACGTACCAGATGACGTGAATCCGTCCCGCCGAGTCTACGGCAACCCGACGCTGCCCGCTCCAGTAGCTGTTGTCTGAGTACGAGTTGTCAGTCAGCCTGACATCCGGGTCCCAGGCTGCGGCCATCCCTACCGCCAGCAGCAATGCAGCAACGATGCTAAGCTTCACGATGCCTCCCTATCTCACGATCAGAACCTCGTCGGCGGCCGACAGAAAGTAGACAGCAATCAGCATGCAGCATTCGGCATCCCGGAATCGCGCCGAATCCTCATTCTTCTCGCGAACATGCTAGTCCGAACTACGGCCTTGTCAACCCACCCGTCCGCTGCGGCCAGCCGCAGGAGTCCGCGTCTACTTGGCGATAGCCAGCTTCGTCGTCAAGCAGCCGGTGCTCGACTCGACCCGCACGAAGTACACACCGGGAGCAAGGCGCGACACGTCATTCGCGCCGAGATGAAGGTCAAGCACCTTGCGGCCGCTGGCATCGAGGAGGACGGGCCCTGGGACACGATCCGAACCGGCGAACTTTTCGGTCATGTCCCGCGGCAGGAACAGGACGCCTCGCACAATGGTGATCGCTGGCCTGTGACCTGAGACATGGGACGCAGGTCTCTCCTCAGCTCCTGATGGCGGGTAGATGAACTGGCATACGACCGGATTGGGCGTTGCCGGGCCTTCGCCCTGCACGAAGAACCCGGCAACCTGGTCCATCAGGTACAGCACACAGACCGTATCAGCGGACGGCTCCCCGGGAAGCGCGCGGTCGATGATGCAGGGGAATCGGTGTGAGGACGTGCTCCGCTCGGTCACCATCCGGCCAGGCCACCATGAGGCACCGTTGTTCCACGAGTTGGCGACCCAGACGCCGGCGCGAAGTCGGTCGGTCAACGGCTCGACGTTGGAGGAGTCGAACTGCTCCCACGCAACATACAAGTCGCCTTCGTCGCCCTCACCGATGCTCGGACGGTCGGCATAGATGGCATCGTACCCGATGCTCGCCTCCATGTTCTCAGGCAGACAGCCGGCATGGTGAATCTCTGCCCAGCGAGGCTGGTTCGCCGGACACCAGTGCCAGACCTCCGCGGGATTGACGTATGCCGTGTCATTGACTTCCGGATACACGGCCGCCACGAGATGCAGCCTCCCCTGAGAATCGAAGAACGGAAACGGCCCGCGCGGACTGAATCTGGTGACGGTGTCGCCACCGAAAGCTGGCGGCGGGTCAAGCTGCGTTCGACTGCTCCACGTGTCTCCCCGATTCTCTGACAGAAGGAAGAACGCACCTGAATCGCCGACCCAAGTGGCGCAGACAGAAGGTCCTGTCTCGCTGGCAGCGATCGCGTAAGTCGGGAAAGCCAGCGAATCCAGCAGGCGAAGGCTGTCCCAGCCGCCCGACGCCCTGAACCGGCTGTATGAGAGCCCGCCTCCCGACAGCAACCCTACGTGGCACGACCCATCATCGCCAATGCTCATGTCGGGCCATTCGCCGGATGGCCCATCGCTGTACTCGAAGATGCCAGCGCCGGGAGCCGCGTCACTTGCGACTCTAACTTGTACGCCACCTGTACCTGCAACGTGCCCTGCGACGATGACCACGCCGGTAGCGGGGTCAGCATCAATGCTCCCGTAGCCCGCCCGCTTGTCGAAGATGTTCTCGCCGCTCTGCATGTGGTCAGGATCTGACCAGTTCCACTGCCGGAAGGTGTAGTCGTAGAAGTTGTAGCGTGCGTTCCTGTCGGGGAAGTTGGTCCCTGAGTTGGAGCTTGAGTACATCCACGCCGCGTGAACGCCATGTTGCGGTGAGTTGATGAGCGACCGGCGGACATTCGCGTTGACCCACCAGTCGTAGGTGGTGCCGCCGATGGTATCCAGGCGGCCGATGTATGACTGGCCTGCGGCGATTGCGGCCGCCGCGGCCAGAATCGCGAGCTGTTTCATCTTTCCTCCCTTGCGCCTCGAACCCCAAGCGAACTAACGGAGAACTATTGCGAAGACCCTCCTCTGGATGCGAAAGCAGGAACGCGCATCTCCTCACGACCGGCGGTTCTCATTCGTGACTGGCCGCAGCGGCCCCTGACGGACAGCGCGTCATGCGACATTCGACATTTCCTTGGTGACGTCTCTGCCCTGCTGCCACAGGTTGTCAAAGCTGAGCCGCATCGACTCAACCAGGCTCGGGTGCGCGAACACGAAAACCGTCACGCCACCCTTCTCTTCGGCAAGCGAGAAAAGCGCAGCACGATGGTCGAAGACCATCAGGTCCATCGGTACCGTCCGAATGACCCGCGCCTCCTCGCCCTTGTCTGTCAGCTGCTTGAGTGCCTGCCGTACCTCGAGATACTGCAGCGCGGCTTGCTCGTACAAACACCGTACGCGGATTCCGCGCTCGAGCATCGCCCTCTCCGCCTTGACCGCGCCGGCAATTGACTGCGGTGTCTGCTCTTTCGCGTACTTGAGGGAAACCGACAACTCCCTGGTGGTAGCAGCCGCCAGTTCGTCTATCGAGTGCCGGATCTGTCGACCCCGCAGAACCTGCACGAAGCTGGTGGGAACGCTATCCGGTTCCAAGCGGTGGTGCTCCTGATCCAGAGCGCGAACGCCATCTGCCTTGGCTTTCAACAACTCCTCTTCCTGGCGTAGCGCCCCCCGGAACGCGGTGCCGGGCGCGACTGCTGCGTAGAAGTTCACTTTGCCCCGGATCTCGCGGCAGAGCCCTTTGTCCAGCAGCGCCCCGAGCGCCACGTATATCTGAGGCCTCGGCACCGCAACAACCCGGGCGAGGTCTTGGACCTTTGCCTTGTCCACCTTGATCAAGGCGCGATAGACCTCGGCCTCATAGGTCGAAAGGCCAAGCGCCCTGAGAAGCTCAAGCGAATCCACGACGCAATAGTACAGACCCCATCCAGCTTGTCAATAGGCTCAATACTGACAAGCTGTAAGCGACCACATCTATTTGATTTACAGTATCTTACATCTTGCCGTCTTCACAGCGATTGGCTCGCACATACGTGCAGCGGGAAGCGAGGGGCCTCTCTCTTGATGCGAGCCGCGCCCTGGGCTCTTGATCTTTGCGATAGCCAGTTTCGGTTGGCTGGCCAGACGCAGCAGCGGCACGCGTACCGGTTCAAGATACGTGACATCGACTCCGATTTGACTTGGCAAGGCGAAGTCCTAGACTTAGGGCGATGAGACGCCCGAGGACAGGAACCCGGAACAGGGCTGAGGTCGTCTAACTGCCATGCGTTTCGGTTACTTCGACCACGCGGCAGCCGCGCCTCTGCTGCCCGAGGCAAAAGAGGCCATGATGCCCTTCCTCGGAGATGAGTTCGGGAACCCGGTCAGCCTGCACCATTTCGGCGACAAACCAAGAGCGGCCGTAGAGGGTGCACGGGCGCAGGTAGCGGCACTAGTCAACTCCCGACCCGATGACATTGTCTTCACCGCTTCGGCCTCCGAGTCAAACAACCTGGCCGTAAAGGGACTGGCCCTCTCTCGGAAGGCAAAGGGAAGGAACATCGTCGTCTCCGCGATTGAACACGTGTCGGTGCTCGAACCCCTCAAGTCCCTGGGAGTCTACGGTTTCGACATCACCGAGGTCCCCGTCGATGCCGATGGCACTGTACATCCTGACAAACTGGCAGCTGCGATCAAGACGGACACGATTCTCGTCTCGGTGATGCACGCGAACTACGAAGTCGGCACGATTCAGAAAGTGAAAGAACTGGCCGCCGTTGCGCACCGGTTCAGGATTCCATTTCACTCTGACGGCACAGCCGCCGTCGGTCGTATCCCGGTTGACGTGGTGGGACTGGACGTAGATGCATACACCTTTCCGGCCATGTCGGTCTACGGCCCCAAGGGAGCGGCAGCCCTCTACCTGAAGCGAGGGACCAGGCTTCAGCCCCTCATTGAGGGCGGCTTCCAGGAGAAGAACCGCAGGGCCGGCACCGAGGATGTCGCGGCCATTGCCGGTTTCGGATCGGCGGCCGCAGTGACCAAGTCAAGGCTGCCCGAGTGGTCGGAGAGTATGACCAGGCTGGCGCAGCGCATCTTCAAAGAGCTGCCGGAGAAACTGGAGCACATCATCTTCACCGGCTCGATGTCCAGCCGCATTCCCGGCCATGTGAGCGTAGTCGTCGAGTTCGTGGAGGGCGAAGCGATGCTGCTTTCGCTTGACGACGAAGGCATCGCCGCGGCTTCGGGCTCGTCCTGTTCGGCCAAGACTCTGAAAGCGTCGCACGTGCTGCTGGCGATGGGCCTGCCGCACACAAAAGCCCAGTCTTCGCTCGTACTGACGATGGGCAAAGACTCGACCGACGAAGACGTATCCCACTTTCTGGACAAGCTGCCACCCATCACCCGACGCCTGAGGCAGATGTCTCCCCTGTACGCAAGGCTCCAGAAAGGCGAGGACCCGTATGCGGTGAAGCCGGGTGAGGCGTGCGAGGACGAACAGGAGCACGAAACAGATGAACGATAGGACCTGTAGAGACAACTGGAGAATTGATGTATTCTGAGAAAGTGATGGAGCATTTCCGCAACCCGCGGAACGTCGGCGAGATTGAGAACGCCGATGGAGTCGGAGAGATCGGCAACCCGACTTGCGGCGACATGATGACGTTCTACGTGAAGATCGAGAACGGCATCCTCACTGACGTTAAGTTCAAGACCTTCGGTTGCGGGGCGGCCATCGCCGTATCCTCAATGGTCAGCGAGATGGCGAAGGGCAAGACCATCGAAGAGGCAATGAAGATATCGAATGCCGACGTCGCCAAGGAGCTCGGCGGCCTGCCCCCCAACAAGCTCCACTGCTCGAACCTCGGCGCGGACGCGCTCCACAAGGCCATTGAGCAGCACCTGGCGAAGAAACCAGCGACCGGTGAGAAGGGATGCCACTGCCCGTTTTGCGACGCCCCGGTTGAAGGCAGCAGCATATGTGCGCCCTGCAAGAACCAGGGCCGAAAGTAGTCGGAAAGGAACCTCTGTGAAACTAACCCATGTACCCGGCAGGAATGCCAAGCATCGCGTAACCCTCTATGCGCTGACGACCTGCGGCTGGTGCCACAAGACCAAGGAACTACTGAACTCCAACCAGGTTCAGTACGAATACATTGACGTCGACCAGTGCAAGGGCGAAGAACGCGCCGAGGCTTCCAGCAAGGTCCGTGAGCTCAATCCCCGCGGGTCCTTCCCGACCGTGCAGATCGACGCCGAGGTCGTGGCTGGCTTTGACGAAGACCGCATCCGCGAGCTGCTCGAACTATGAGTGCGGAGGAACACTTCTCGGATGAAGTGCTCAAGACCTACGAGCGACTGAAGCTGGACGCCGCGGCCGGCGGCTACCAGCTGAACCCGGACAGGAACTTCGTGCTGCGGCTGGTGCAAGGACTGCTTGAGAACCAGAAGCGGCACGGATACTGGTGCTGTCCCTGTCGGCTTGCGTTCGGCGAGCAGGACAAAGACGTCGACGTCATCTGCCCCTGCTACTACCGCGACTCGGACCTGGAGGAATTCGGTGCCTGCTACTGCGCCCTCTACGTCAGCGACGCGTGGATCGAAGGGAAGATGAAGCACGGCTCCATTCCCGAACGCCGGCCGGCCAAGTTCATGCGTGGAGGCTTCTCGGAAACTCCGGCTCCTTCCTCCTCGCCTTCTACTTCCTCGCTTCCTCTCCCTGTCTGGCGCTGCAAGGTTTGCGGCTACCTGTGCGCCCGGCCCGAGCCGCCGGGAAAGTGCCCGGTCTGCAAGGCCGGCAAAGACCGGTTCGAACGGTTCATGTAGGACCCGCAGACCGGCATGGACGCCACGAAGGCACGAAAGACACGAAACGGACGCTCAGGGAGAGAACCAGATTCCGTCTCACTCGGCTTCGTGTTTTCGTGGCTCTCTACTTCCGGATTCGAGTAGGAGGGTATGATGATTGTCGAGCTAAGCGTCGTACCGGTCGGGACCAGTGAAACGAGTGTGAGCTCCTACGTCCGGGCCGCGCTCAGAGTATTCGCCGAGGCTGATCTCGACTACAAGGTCAACTCCATGGGCACTTGCGTAGAGGGAGAATGGGACGAGATCTTCTCTGCCCTCAAGACCGTCCACGACCGGTTGGCCGGGATGGGTTGCCACCGCATCGTCACAACCGTGAAGATCGACGACCGGCGTGATAAGCGCGGTACCATGGCAGCCAAGGTTGCGGCCGTGACGGAAGGGTCCTAGCCGGAGCCGGCACGAAACGGTCGGGGCGTGGACATCCACGCCCCGACTTCTTTCCGCCCGGCCCGAGGCCGAGCCGAGCTTAGTCCGGACTCGTCTCGGCCTCGCTGACGGCGTACTGCTGTGCCAGTTGCAGCTGCATCGCCCGCAGGCGCGACGCGATCGTCTGAGCCACCATCTTCATCATCACTTGGCCAAGTCGCGGGTCCTCGTCGAATGCCGCGTTCAGCCTCGCGACGTCGAACTCAAGATAGGTAGTATTGGTCATGGCCCGGCTGCCCGCGGTGTAGTGCGGATTGCCGACCAATCCCGAATAGGCAAACATCTGCCCCGGACCTACCGACGTGACCATGTAGTTCTTCTTCGTCACCCCGAAGTCAAGCTCGAGCACGACTCCGAGTCGCCCGCTGACCAGGATATAGAATTTGGTTGCGGGTTCGCCCTGTACGTCAACCATGGCTCCTGCCTTCGCTTCACCGACCTTTGCCAGCCTTGCCATCATGTCAACGTCCGCATCGGGAAGCTGCTCGAACTCCGGAATCGTCTTCAGGAAAGCCTTAACATCCATTGATGTCTCCGTTTCGGTTTGGATACTCCTGCTAGGGTAGCAGCGCAGCTGCGCGGTGTCAAACCAGACGGGATCTTGACCGGGCGCCTCCCTGCCCTATTATCTCTTGCTATGACTCGCATGGTCTGGGTCATCATCTTCGCCCTGCTCATCGGCGCTATCGTCATCGTCTCACTCAAGAGCCTGCCCGGCACCCGCGTCAACAGACGACTGCTCGAGGTCGAACAGGCGCGTGGCGCACTGTCGCAGATGTTCCCGGACAGCCGGTTCCGGATTCAGTTTTCGGCCCCGCATCCCGAAATCCGCAACCTAGTGGTCACGATCCAGCCGGGCAGAACCGACTCGGCCTCGGTTGCCGGGCAGGTCGATTCGACCGAAGCGGTAGTGCGCCGCAGGGTGGACCTGACCGGATACGACTCTCTCGTCATTGCGGTCTTCGACCGGGTCTATCGGACCGTTCCCGCTCGCTAGCCGGCGTCGTCCGCCGGCCTCGGGACAAGTGTGAGGGAAGTCTAGAAGCGGTCGGAAACGGAGACCTCGAGGACGCGGTTGCGCGTGGTCTGTTCCCGGTTGCCCAGAATGTCGCGTAGGGCCAGCGCCAACCTGACCTTGCCGGCAACGGTCCATCCGACGCCGAAATTGAGGAACCCGCGGCGCCTCAGGTACGTCGGATCATCACCCGGGCGCCTGTACTCATCACCGTAGTTGAACTGCGCCAGGTCGTACTCAAGCATCAACTCGACACTGCCGGGCAACGCCGTGTTCAGCGCCAGGAAGGCGTCGAATCCTCGCCAGTAGTTGATGCCCAGTTGGCAGTAGGTCCGAATTGCCTCAACCGTCTTGCCGGCGCACACGTACCCGCCCTTTTCGCGCACCTGGAACACCTGCAGTGAACAGCCATCGTACCCCTGGCTCTCGAAGCCGAGCGTCAAATCCGGGGCATAGCCCTTCTCCGTCAAGATGGCGAGCCGCGCCTGGAAATCCGGGCGGTAGCGATCATAGAACTTCGGTTGCTCTGCGCCCAGGACGCTGCCACCGCCGTACGAAATCCCGAGCGTGAGACGGTCCCACAGGCCTAGACCGAACCGCATCATGACGCCGCCGTTGCCCCAGAGCCGCCCGCTGATGAAGTACTCAGCGTGCCCGAGGGAGATCGGTACCGGCTGGTCAATGTTGTAGAGGGCGGCAGACACAGGAAGGCAGGCGACTACTAGCAGGAGGATGACTCTCATCCGCACTCAGAATAGGTCAACCGTGGCCCACTGTCAAGCGCGGCCCGCCAACAGCGCCTCAACGCCCAGATGGGACCCCGTACCAGCTCAGGCGAGCCCGCGTGGTCTCGGTCGCGGTCGTCGACCTGGCTGGTCCCGGAACTTCTCCTCCGAGAATCAGGCAGGGCTCTGCCCTTCCGGAAACCATGCCCTGTTGCCTCATATATGGATCTACTCCTACGCGCCCCGTTGCCTCAGAATAGATTTCTACTCCTAGCATCGGTCTTGTCCAGCTTGGCTTGGGTCCGCCACCGCGGCCTGCTCTGTGACTTCCTTG
>VGIR01000077.1 GCA_016867815.1 candidate division WOR-3 bacterium
TGCTGCCGGGGTACCCGGACATCCACCCGGACCGCTGGGACAACGTCAACTACCTGCTCAATCACAAGCTGCCGGGTGCGACAGCAGACGATATACAGGTGGCGATCTGGTGGCTGCTGACGCCGGAGGACCCGGAGCTGCCGCTTGACCACCCGCTCATCGGCAATGCCAAGACGATGCACGATGAGGCCCTATTGTACGGAGAGGGCTGGCATCCTATCCCCGGCGCGGGTCAGGTGATAGGGGTCTTCCTCGACATCCAGGGCATGTTCTTAGGGGGGGACCAGCCAACACAACTGGGATTCGACATACAGCCTATCTTCATCGAAGTCGACCCGTGATGGGCTAGCCGGCAGCACGGCTGACCGCATTTACCAGGCGGGCGGCGGAGGAAACGCTCTGCCGCCCGCCGCGCTTTCCGCTCGACAGCGGCGCTGACGCGCCGTCTCCTTCTACCGCATTCCGGCTGGAGAGAGGCGGCATGCCAGGCCGCGCATTGGAAATGTCGCACCTCGTAAGAGCCGACCTCTGTTGTGCTTGACATACAGACCGCCCTGTGTATCATCTCTCCGGGTAGGTGCGCGTAGCTCGGACGGCAGGCCGGATTTGAGCCGTCAGCCGCGCAATGGGTTCGGCGAGGACGTAATCGCCTACAGTTCTCCTGGATTCCGCACAATACCGCAAAGGCAGCGAAGTACCGAGCCTCTTCGGTCAAGTAATGTGTGAGGTCCCAGAGGCCGCGCAGGCTTACGCGTGGGGCGTCACCGAGACAGGAGACGAGATGAGAAGAACGAGATTGCTGGCGGTACTGGCAATCGCCGTGGTAGCCGGGTTGATGGTCACCGGCTGCGAGAGGCAGGGCGACCTTACCCAGAGGGTGGGAGTCGCATCGACCTGGATCCCCAATCTGCAGCCCGCGACCTTCACGATCTGGGCCGGGCAGAACCAGAATGCCGGGAACGTGACCGTGTGGTTCGACCAGACCAAGCTCTACATCAAATACCAGACGACCGGGAACTGGTGGATCAGCGAAACCCATGCACACGCGGCCACATCGCTTGGCGGCATCCCGCAGAAGAACGGGAATCCGAGTCCGGGCAAGTTCGAATTCAAGAACACCTTCAACCCGAAGGTGCAGACCTGGACGTACGCGATTCCGGTCAAGCCCGGGTGGGTGGAGGGAACCGAACTCTACATTGCTACCCACTGCGTTGTCAGCCAGCTTGTTGGCGGCAAATACGTGAACGAGCAGACCGGCTGGGCCGGGCCACACGACTTCCCGGGCAGGAACTGGGCCAAGTACATAAAGTACCGAAGGTACATCAAAGACGTGCGGCTGCCGGACTACGTTGTGCGTGCGAGAGTCGACGAAGGTTCACTCCCCTACTTCCCTCCTTCCACCTTCACCGTGAGTCTCACGGGAATCACCGAGACCTTCTACGACGTGTGGAACTACCCCGACACCTCCTATCCCGGCTGGTGCGCTGAACACGACAAGGGTATACTGGTTTTCAACGGATTCAACGAATACCTGACCAAACTGCATTCGACGGAGAACTGGATGCTGCCGGGGTACCCGGACATCCACCCGGACCGCTGGGACAACGTCAACTACCTGCTCAATCACAAGCTGCCGGGTGCGACAGCAGACGATATACAGGTGGCGATCTGGTGGCTGCTGACGCCGGAAGACCCAAAACTGCCGCTTGACCACCCGCTCATCGGCAATGCCAAGACGATGCACGATGAGGCCTTGTTGTACGGAGAGGGCTGGCATCCTATCCCCGGCGCGGGTCAGGTGATAGGGGTCTTCCTCGACATCCAGAGCATGTTCTTCATGGGCAAACCAATGCCACTGAGATTCGACATACAGCCCGTCATCATCGAAGTCGACCCGTGATGGGCTAGCCGGCAGCACGGCTGACCGCATTTACCAGGCGGGCGGCGTAGAAGACACTCCGCCGCCTGCCGTTCTCTGTACCCGGCCCGAACGCCGGCTCGACGGCGATGCTACCGTCACAAGGCTCAACTGCACCCGGCCCGCAGTTGGTCCAGGCCGCTGTCGTTGCCGCGACGCGCACGCACTGGTATAATCGCTACCGGCGCATCGAGATGTCGATACGGCGAGCAAAGGCAGATGTACAAAGTCTACGGCCAGCGGAATCCGGCGACTGAGTCGCAGCCGCCCTCGTCGCAGTCCGGGAGCGGCGGTTCGGACTCGAACCCCACGTCCTCGCCTCGCCTCGGCCAGTCTGCGAACTACAATCCAGAACCGGCAACGCGCAACGCCCCTCGCCCCGCCGCCGCGGAATTCCTGCTGAGTTGTCTGACCGCGAACCGTGAGCCGCCAGCCGTTAGCCGTCTACCGTCTGCCGACTGGTCCGAGGTCGCCGCTCTGGCTGCTGACCTCTACCTCACTCCGCTTCTGTACAAGCGCCTGAAGGAGAGCGGCTTGCACGCCCATGCTCCGGCCGACGTGTGGGAACGGCTGCGACGAGCCCACTTCGCCAGCGCCGTCAGGAATGCCTCTCTCTGGGGGAATCTCCGGAAGGTGCTCAGGCCTCTGCGCAGTTCGGGCATCAGGGTGATTGTGCTGAAGGGGGCTCATCTCGCGGCGGCGATCTACAGCGAGGACGCAGACCGGCCGATGACCGACGTCGACATCCTGGTCTCGCGGGCGGATCTATCAAGGGCGCAGGCGATATTGCGCGACGCGGGAGTCGGCCAACAGCCGTCCGAAATGACCGAGTCGCGCCACAGGCAGAGATTGCACGTTGCTCAGTTCACCCTGCGTGAACTTCGTCTTGAGATCCACTGGGCCATCACCCTGCCGGTCGGACCGGTGAGAGTAGACATGACCGGGATCTGGGAAAGAGCGTGCCCGGCCGTGGTGGCAGGAGAAGAGGTGCTGGCTTTGTCGCCCGAGGACCTGCTGCTGCATCTGTGCCTGCACGTCTGCTATCAGCACTTTCTCGAAGAGGGACTGCGCTCCTTCTGCGACATTGCTGAGACCGTTCGTCACTTCCGAGACGATTTGGATTGGGCGCAAGTCGCAATCCGTGCCCGTGGATGGGGTGCTGCCAGGCACGTGGGATTGGCGCTTCATCTGGCCCGGGTCATGCTGCGCGCGGACGTGCCGGATTGCGTGCTCGAGCAGTTGGTGCCGGGCGGCATTGACCCGCGCATTCTTGGAGCGGCGAGAGAATCCGTTCTTGCCCGGACCGGCTTCAGCCAATCGATTCCCCCGTTCGACCTGCACGGTGCGAAGTCCCTCGGGGACAAAGTCACGGTGCTCCGGCATCTGGTCTTCCTTACCCGTGAGGAGATGGCTGCTCGCTACCCCGCGTCCCGAGGCTCACGCTATCTCTTCCGCTATTACTTGCTGCGGCTGAGGGATTTGATCCGCAAGTACTTGTCCCACACCATCAGCCACGGTCGCGACCCGAACGCCGCGCTGGTGAACTGGCTGTCGGGAAAGAACTAGGAACGTATGCCGCTGGGTCCACGCCGCAAACAGCCGGACCGGGCAGAGAACCGAGACCCTAGACCGCAAGGCAGAATGGCGGACCTGGTCCTGCCGGCAGAGCTTCGGCCACAAGCACCGGCCCAGCGTTCGAATTGCTTGACTCTCCTCGTGCGTGTCCTAATATCCCCAGCGTGGTGACCACACGGACGGCAATCTCGCTGGAGGCCAGGTACGACCAGCCGGCCGACGAAGGACGAGAGGACCAAGGACGTTCCTTGAACTTAACCTTAGCCTCCACCTCAGCCTAGTTTCATGAAAGTCGCAATCCTCTGTGGCGGTCTGGGCACGCGACTGACCGAGGAGACGGCGGTCAAACCCAAGCCGATGGTCGAAATCGGGGGACAGCCCATCCTCTGGCACATCATGAAGATCTTCTCGGCGCGCGGCTGCAACGAATTCGTGCTCGCCCTGGGCTACAAGGGCGAGGTCATCAAAGACTACTTCATCAACTACCACTACCGCGTTCATGACCTGACGGTGCGTCTGCCCCACGGCAGCACGGAAGTCCACGGCAAGGAGTGCGAGAACTGGACCGTCCACCTGCTCGACACCGGTCCGGCCACCAACACCGGCGGGCGCGTGAGACAAGCAGGGCTATTCATCGGCGGCGAGACGTTCCTCCTCACCTATGGGGACGGCGTCGCCGACATCAACATTCAGCAACTGCTTGAGTTCCATCGCCGCCACGGCAAGCTGGTGACGGTCACCGCCGTGCGGCCTCCGGCCCGGTTCGGCGGCATCGTGTTTGCAGGCGACCTGGTCTCGCGCTTTGCCGAAAAGCCCCAGGTCGGTGAAGGGTGGATAAACGGCGGCTTCTTTGTCATTGAACCCGGCGCATTGGAGTACATCAAGGACGACGCGACCTTGTGGGAAGGCGAGCCGATGGAACGCCTGGCCGCCGACGGCCAGCTCGCCGCCTACCGCCACGAGGGATTCTGGCATTGCATGGACACGCTCCGCGACGTCCGTGACCTCGAAAACCTGTGGCAGTCAGGCAAGGCGGCGTGGAAGGTGTGGGGATGAAGAAGAAGAGAGAGGGGCAGGGAATCAAGGAACACAGGACTCCTGTCCGCACGCTCGACCCCTCGAATCCTCGAATCCCTGAATCCAGCCCCAGCTTCTGGCGGGACCGGTCGGTTTTTGTCACCGGCCATACCGGCTTCAAGGGATCTTGGCTTGCGCTCTGGCTCACCGAACTCGGGGCGCGCGTGACCGGCTACTCGCTGGCCCCACCCACCCGGCCCAGCAACTTCGAAGCCACACGTTTAGGAGACAGACTGGCAGGCCACTACGAGGCCGATGTCCGGGATGGGAAACGACTGGCCGCGGCACTGGCTGCCTGCCGTCCGGACGTCGTCTTTCACCTTGCGGCTCAGGCGCTGGTGCGGGCAGGCTACGACACTCCGCGCGAGACCTTCGAGGTCAACGTCATCGGCACTGCCAGTCTGCTGGACGCGGTCCGGGAGCTGAAGCGACCCTGCGCAGTTGTCGTGGTTACCAGTGACAAGTGCTACGAGAACCGGGAACAGGTATGGGGCTACCGTGAAAGCGACCCGCTGGGCGGCTATGACCCCTACAGCGCCAGCAAGGGCGCGGCCGAACTGCTGGTTGCGGCCTACCGCCGTTCGTTCCTCAATCCCGAGCGACTGGCCCAGCATGGCGTGAGGCTCGGCTCGGCCCGGGCCGGCAACGTCATCGGCGGCGGGGACTGGGGCAGGAACCGGATTGTGACCGACGCGGTCTTGAGTTTGAGCAGCCGGCAACCGGTGCCCGTACGCAGCCCCGGGTCAGTGCGTCCCTGGCAGCACGTGCTTGAACCGCTGAGTGGCTACATGACGCTGGCTTCCACCATGCTGTCGAGTGACGACCCGAAGTGGTGCGCGGCATGGAACTTCGGCCCCAGGCCGGATGACGAGGCCACGGTTCAAGAGGTGGTCGAGCAGTTCTGTGCCGCCTGGGGAGGCGGCCGCTGGCAGGACAGGAGCGATCCGCAACAGCCTCACGAAGCCGGCGTCCTGCGCCTGAGCATCGACAAGGCGGTCTGCGAGTTGGGATGGTGCCCGCGCTGGAATCTGGAGCAAGCAGTCAAGCGCGCGGCAACCTGGTACAAGAGCTACTACCGCAATCCGAACGGATCCATGTACGACGCCTGCCGGAAAGAGATCGCCGACTACGAGGCGGCGCGACCTGAGCAAGCCGCAAGCCCCAAGCCGCATGCCGCATGCCCGGAATCCGGAGCTTGAAGCATGAGGCTTGAAGCTTGATGCCTCCTCCAGCCGAGCTCCGGCAGCAGATACTGGCGCTGGTTCGTGAATACTATCAGGCGCAGTTCGCTGGCCGCCGGTTCGACCCGGCCAGGGACCTGGTCCACTATGCCGGTCGGGTCTTTGACGACGAGGAACTGCGCAACCTTGTCGATGCCAGCCTCGACTTCTACCTGACTGCCAACCGCTACGCGGAACGGTTTGAGGCGGAGTTCGCCGCGTACCTCGGTCTGTCCGAGGCGCTGCTGGTCAACTCCGGTTCCTCTGCCAACCTTGTGGCGCTGACCGCGCTCACATCGCCGAAACTCGGCGAGCGCCGGCTCAAGGCCGGGGATGAGGTCATCACGGTAGCGGCCGGGTTTCCGACCACCGTCGCCCCAATTGTCCAGAATCGGCTGGTCCCGGTCTTTGTCGACGTCAACCTCGGTGACTACACGGCGAAGCCGCAGGCCCTACGCGAGGCGGTCGGACCCCGGACGCGCGCGATAGTGATGGCTCACACCCTCGGCGTGCCGTTCGACCTCGATACGGTGATGAGTATCGTGAAAGAACACGACCTCTGGCTGGTGGAGGACAACTGCGATGCCCTCGGTTCGAAGTACCGAGGGAAGCTGACCGGTACGTTCGGCCAGGTCGCGAGCTTCTCCTTCTACCCAGCCCATCACATTACGATGGGCGAGGGCGGATGCGTGACGACCGACAGCGAGGACCTGGCCCGGATTGCCCGCTCGGTTCGCGACTGGGGCCGTGACTGCTACTGTGCCGGCGGCGAAAACAACACCTGCGGCAAACGGTTCAGCCAGCAATGGGCCGCGGCGACGCCTGTCGGACAGTACGGCGCCCTGCCTGCCGGCTACGACCATAAGTACGTGTACAGCCACGTCGGCTACAACCTCAAACTAACCGATATGCAGGCGGCAATCGGCTGTGCCCAGCTGGGTAAGCTCGACCATTTCATCTCCCGGCGCAAAGAGAACTTCAACCACCTGACCCGGATGCTCGCGCCATACGAGGACCGGTTGCTGCTGCCGAAGGCGACGCCCAATTCCGACCCATCCTGGTTCTGCTACGTCCTCAGTGTGCGCGAGAACGCGGGCTTCACCCGCAACGACCTGACTCGCTACCTCGAAGCCAACCGCATCGAGACCCGCAATCTCTTCAGCGGCAACCTGCTTCGCCACCCGGCATTTGCCGGCATCGAGCATCGGGTGGTCGGCGACCTCACGAACACCGACATCATCACCAACAACACTTTCTTCATCGGCCTCTACCCCGGTATCGGCGAAACCGAGCTGCAAATGATCGCCGAGGCATTCCAGCGTTTCATGGCCGGGGAGCGCGCCTGATATGTCGGTCCCGCGGAAGCTCCGCTGCCGAGTCGACCACATCACGGACCATGGCGATAAGGTCTATTCGGTTGAACTGGAACCGGAGACAAAGCCGCCCGCGTTCCGGCCGGGCCAATTCCTTCATCTCGCCCTCGACGAGTATGACCCGAGCCGGTTCTGGCCGGAGTCGCGAGTATTCTCCATTGCCAGCTCGCCTTCGACGCTGCCGCTTCGTATCTCCTACTCGGTGCGTGGGCGATACACCGCCCGCATGGAGCAGGAGCTGACCGTCGGCCGTCAGGTCTGGATCAAGCTCCCCTATGGTGAGTTCGTTGTGAGTCCGACCCAGCCATCGGTGCTGCTCGCCGGCGGCACCGGGATCACGGCCTTCACCGCCTTTATCGCGGGGATGAAGCCGGACCACTTGCAGCCGGTCTTTGTCGCCTATGGCGCGCGCACGCCGGAGTTGCTCATCTACCGGAACCTGGTCGAACAGCAGGCCGCCGCCGTACCGAGTTTCCGCTACGCCTTCTTCTCGGACTCCGTTGCCCTCGTTCAGCCATCATCCCTCATCCCTCGTCCGGGTCCCGTCTCGGTCGCCACTATCTGGCCGCTGCTCGCGACGCCGGCCGGGTCTTCGTTCTTCGTCTCCGGCCCGCCTGCGATGCTCAAGTCAGTTGCCGCCGACCTGCAGGACCGCGGCATCCTGCCCACCGCAATCCACACCGACGCATGGGAATGAGCGCGCTGCCACCGCTCCCCGCCCGCGACCTCGACCACGTGCTCGACAAGACGGCGGGGCTCTGGCCGGAGTTGCGCGGCAAGCGGCTTTTCGTTACCGGTGGCACCGGCTTCTTCGGTCGCTGGTTGCTCGAGAGCTTCACTGCGGCGAGCGACCGGTTCGACCTCGGCGCCAGTGCAGTTGTCCTATCGCGTGATCCTTCTGCCTTTGCAGCAAAGATGCCCCACGTCGCCGGGCACAAGTCAGTTGGCCTGACCGCAGGCGACATGAGCTCCTGTGAGACGGAGGGTGAGCAGTTCAACTACGTCATCCACGCCGCAGTGGAGCCGCTGCCCGTCACGGCAGGAGACCCGTATGAGCTGTTTGAGAGGAACGTTGTCGGTACGAAGCACATCCTCGAGCTGGCCGGCCGCTGCGGCGCGCGGTCTCTGTTCATCAGCTCCGGTGCGGTCTACGGAAGGCAGCCCCCGGAGCTGACGCACGTGCCCGAGGAGTATCCGGGCGCACCGGACACGCTCGACCCGCTGACCACCTACGGTCAGGCTAAACGTGCTTCGGAGTTCCTGTGTGCCGCGTTCGGCCGAAAGCACGGGCTCGAAGTCATCATCGCCCGCTGTTTCGCGTTCGTCGGCCCGCATCTGCCTCTCGACGCTCACTACGCCATCGGCAACTTCATCCGCGACGCACTACGGGGCGGCCCAATTCAGGTTGCTGGTGACGGGACGCCGAGGCGTTCCTACCTCTATGCCGCAGACCTGGCAGTCTGGCTCTGGACGATTCTGTTCCGAGGCGGGTCGGGTCGCGCCTACAATGTCGGGTCGGACGCCGACCTTTCCATCCGGGAGCTTGCCGACGAGGTCCGAGGGGTAGTGACGCCCCTGGCGCAGGTGACGGTCGCCAGGCAACCCGAGACCGGCAAGCCGGCAGAACGCTACGTCCCTGACATCGCGCGCGCGCGAAACGAGATCGGTCTCGACGTCTGGATATCGCTGCCCGACGCCATCGCGCGAACGGCCAACTGGTACCGCGGATGATCAAGCTATCAGATTTCGTGGCGCGACACCTTGCCGACCGCGGCGTGCGGCACGTCTTCATGCTTACAGGCGGCGGCGCGATGCACCTCAATGACTCGTTCGGTCAGGAGAAGCGGATACAATACATCTGCTGTCACCACGAGCAGGCCTGCGCGATAGCCGCTGAGGGCTACGCCAGGACGCTTGGTCGGATTGCTGTCGTCAATGTTACCACCGGCCCGGGCGGCACCAATGCCATCACCGGCGTACTGGGGCAGTGGCTCGATTCAATTCCAGCGCTGTACGTGTCGGGCCAGGTTCGCTACGAGATGACGGCCGCGAGCACGGGCCTGCCCTTGCGGCAGCTCGGTGACCAGGAAGCCGACATAATCGCGCTTGTCCGCCCCATCACCAAGTATGCAGTGATGGTCACGGACCCGAAGATGATTCGTTACCACCTTGACCGGGCTATCCGCCACGCCACCAGCGGCCGTCCCGGTCCGGTCTGGCTTGACATCCCGCTCGATGTCCAGGCCTCGATGGTAGACGAGGTGTCCTGTGCCGGCTACGACCCCACCAGCGACAACGTGCAGGCGGAGGAGACGGACCTTCGCCGTCAGGTTGGGATTGTCCTCGAGCGCATGAGGACGGCTGAGCGGCCGTTGATAATGGCCGGCGCCGGCATCCGCCTCGCCGGAGCGGCCGAATTGTTCCGCCGGGTGGTGGAAGCACTGGGAGTACCTGTATTGACCGCATGGGACGCAATCGACATCCTTCCGTCCGACCACCCGCTCTTTGCCGGCCGTCCCGGCACTGTCGGCCAGCGGGGCGCCAACTTCGTCCTGCAGAACGCCGACATGCTGCTCTGCATCGGCTGCCGCATGAACGTGCGACAGATAGGCTACAACCAGGCCAGCGTGGCGCGAGCCGCTTTCAAGGTTTCGGTCGATATCGACCCGGCGGAGTTGGCGAAGTGGACTTTCAAGCCCGACCTTCCGGTCCGTGCGGACGCGCGGAGCTTCCTGGGGCTGCTCGACCGTGCCATCCAGACGGCGCAGCCCGAGCGCAGGCAATCCTGGCTCGACTGGTGCGTGGAGCGCAGCCGCCGCTACCCGCCGGTAACCGAGACCATGAGGGAAGAGCACGGCGCCGTCAATCCATATGCCTTCTGCGACGCTTTGGCGGGCGCGTTGGCGAGCGACGATGTTGTGGTGAGTGCAAATGGCGCGGCCTGCGTCGTGCCGATCCAATCAATGCGCATCAGGGACGGCCAGCGGCACATCGTCAATTCCGGGTGCGCAGCGATGGGCTACGGCCTGCCGGCGGCGGTCGGCGCATGTTTCGCGAACGAAGGGCGACGGGTCATCTGCCTGGAAGGCGACGGCAGCATCCAACTGAACATACAGGAACTGGCGACGGTCGCCCACCACCGGCTGCCGCTCAAGATTTTCGTCTTCAACAACGGAGGCTACCTGTCCATCAGGACCACCCAGCGGGCTTTCTTCGAGGGACGGCTGGTGGGCGAAGGTCCGCACAGCGGCGTGGGCATTCCCGACATGACGAGGATCGCCGAGGCCTACGGTATCACGAGCGCGGTCATCCGCAATCACCAGGAGCTGCCGGGTTGGATCCGTGCCACACTGGAGCACCCCGGGCCCGTACTGTGCAACGTGATGATGGTTCCGAACCAGGAATTCGTGCCCCGGGTTACGTCTCGACGACTCGCCAACGGACGAATGGTCTCTTCGCCGCTGGAAGACATGTACCCGTTTCTGGACCGGGGCGAGCTTCTGTCAAACATGATCATCCCCCTTTGGGAACCGGAGGAGTAGGAGGTAACGTGAATCTATTGGAAAGACGGATGAGTGACGCGCTGAAGGATCTCAAGGAGAACCACTTCGTCAACGGGATCAAGGCGGAATTCGAGGCCGAAGGCACTCGGCTGGAAGAGGCCTTGCGGCTCAAGGAAGTCGTGATGAGCGCCGGCCTCGGGCTGACGATAAAGATCGGAGGCTGCGAGGCGCTGCGCGACATGTATGAGTGCCGCGTCATCGGAGTCGAGCGTCTGGTTGCGCCGATGGTCGAGACGGCCTACGCTCTCAGCAAGTTCCTCGCCGCGGTCAAGCTGGCGTTCCCGCCCGAAGAGCGGGGGGTGATATCATTTGCGGTGAACGTCGAGACCATCAGCGCCTGTCGGGCATTCGACGAGATGCTGGCCCTGCCCGCGAGCGAAATCCTCGGCGGCGTTGTGATGGGAAGGGTCGACCTGACCGGTTCGATGGGACTCACCCGAGAGGACATCAATAGCCCGCAGGTATTCGACATCACTCGCGACCTTTTCGTCAAAGCCAAGAAGAGCAAACTGGAGACTGCAGTCGGCGGCGGCGTGTCGGCTCATTCCCTCCCCTTCTTCCGAGAACTGCCCGCCGGGACGATTGACCGGTACGAGACACGCAAAGTTATCTTCGGCTGCCCCGGTGCTTTGTCGCAGGACGCCGACAAGGGCATACTCAAGGCGGTGGGGTTTGAGCTGATGTGGCTGAAGAACAAGCGCGACTACTACAAGATGATTTCGCAGGAAGACGACCAGCGAATCGTGATGCTGGAGTCCCGGTACAAGAAGATGATCGAAGCCGCCGGCGGCAGGTATGAATAGACGCCGGCTTTGCTGACGGGGCAATGATCAAAGCGGTCGCTCTCGATCTCGACGGTGTGGTCTACTCCGGGGAAACTGCGCTGCCCGGCGCGGTCGAGGCGATCGAGCGCCTTCGGCGACTCGGATTGCAGGTCTGGTTTGTCACCAACAACTCCGCCCGCCCCCGAGTTTCCATCGCCGCCAAGCTGAGACGGTTCGGGGTGGCAGCGAGTGAATCGGAGGTCATGACCTCCGGGTACGCCGCAGGCCTGTTATTGCGCCGTCTCAGCCCGGGCAAGTCGGCGCGCGTTGTGGTAGTTGGTTCGGATGAGTTGCGAGCGATGATAGAGGCCCAGGGCTTTGAAGCCGCTTCGGAAGGGCCCGCCCAGTTCCTGGTTGTTGGGATGGATCTCTCCTTCAACTACGACCGGATTCGAGCGGCGATGGAAGCAATCCTTGGTGGAGCGGTCTTCGTCGCCTGCAACCGCGATGCGACCTATCCGGTTGAAGGCGGGCGTCTCCTGCCCGGGTGCGGACCGATGGTGGCAGCGATAGAGTGCGCCTCAGGACGCGCGGCGGACCACGTCGTCGGCAAGCCGAGCCCGGCGTTGCTGGAGCTGGTTGCGGCGGCGGGCGGACTGTCGCCCGGGGAGATACTGGTAGTGGGCGACACGCCGGAGAGCGACATAGCGGCCGCCCGCCACTTCGGTTCTCCATCGGTGCTCGTCGGCGACCCGGCCGCCACTGCCGCCAACGTCGACTCCGACGGCTCGCAGCGCCCCGATTTCGCGGTCGGGTCGCTTGCCGGGGTCCCCGGGATTCTGGCGCGATCGCCGAACGGGAGGTCAACATGAAGCTCATCTCCATTGTCACCGCCTGCTTCAACGAAGAGGAGAATGTCCGCGAGGTATGCGAGCAGGTGCGCGAGGTCATGGCCGGCCTCCCCGGCTATGACTACGAACACATCTTCATCGACAATGCCTCCAAGGACCGGACGGTTGCCATCCTCAGGGAGTTGGCGAATGAAGACAGGCGGGTGAAGGTGATCGTCAATGCCCGCAACTTCGGGCACATCCGTTCGCCCTGCCACGCCATACTGCAGGCGCGGGGCGACGCGGTCATAAGCATCGTCGCCGACCTGCAGGACCCGCCGGGAATGATTGCGGACTTTGTCCGTAAGTGGGAAGAGGGCTACAGAGTCGTGATGGGTATCAAGGAGGGAAGCCAGGAGTCCGTGCTGATGTTCGCTCTGCGCCGGCTCTACTACCGGACGCTGCGTCGGCTCTCCGACGTTGAACTGGTCGAGCACTTCACCGGCTTCGGGCTCTACGACCGGCAGGTAATTGACATCCTCCGGAGTCTGGGCGACCCGTATCCCTACTTCCGCGGCCTGATTGCGGACATCGGCTTCGAGATTGCCAAGGTCGCGTATGTCCAGCCCGGTCGCAAGCGGGGAATCACCAAGAACAACTTCTACACGCTCTACGACATGGCCATGCTCGGCCTCACTACCTACAGCAAGGTGCCGCTGCGGCTGGCGACGATGTTGGGTTTCGCCTCCGCCGCGCTCAGTCTGCTCGTGGCGCTCTTCTACCTCGGGTACAAGTTGGTGTTCTGGAAGAGCTTTGAGCTCGGGCTGGCGCCGCTCGTGGTCGGCATCTTTTTCTTCTCGTCGGTCCAGCTCTTCTTCCTCGGCATCGTCGGCGAGTACGTCGGCTCCATCCACACCTACGTCCGCCACATGCCGCTGGTCGTCGAGAAGGAGCGCATCAACTTCGACTAACAGGGGCAGTATTCAAGGGGTCAACGAATCAGGGAATCGAGTGAGCCGGAGTCCGGGCCTGTAGCTTCGTCGACCGCCGACCCGCAACTGACCGCGCATGACCGCCGTCCAGGCCGACGCTGGGTACTGCTGGGTTCGCTCGTACTGGCTGCGCTCCTGCTCTATCTTGCCGTCCGCGGAGTAAGCTGGCGGGAGTTCATCGCCACCATCAGACACGCAAAGCTCGGTTTCCTGGCAGTCTCGTTCGGCACGGCACACGTCTCCATGGTGCTCAGGAGCCTCCGCTGGCGCGTGCTTCTCTCGGCGGAGAAAAAGGTGGCGCCGCTTACCGTCTTCTGGGCCACGATGGCCGGCTACCTGGGCAACAACTTCCTGCCCGCGCGGGCCGGCGAACTGATTCGCTCCGCCGCGCTCGGCCACAAGGCCGGCCTGAGCAAGAGCTGGGTGTTCGCCACCGCCCTGACGGAACGGCTGCTCGATGTCGTCGCCCTGGTCTTGTTCAGCCTTGCTGCCGTGTTGTTGCTTCCGTCCTCGGTCCTCGGTCTTCCGTCTTCTGCGTGGCTGGTCAGGGCATGGAAGCTCATGGGCACGGTAGGCGTTGCGGGAATCATCATCATCCTTGCCGCCCCGCGTTTCGAGGGTCCTTTCCGGAGGCTGCTCGAGCGACTGCCCGGCCCGGCTCGTCTCCGCGAACGCCTGCTCGGGATGCTCGCCCAGTTCCTCTCCGGCATGCGGGCAATCGCAAATCCGTCGCGCGGTTCCGCGTTCGCCGGTCTCACCATCCTTATCTGGCTGACCGATGCAATCGGCGCGACGATCAGCTCGCGGGCCTTCGGGCTCGACCTGACACTGCCGATGGCACTGATGCTGCTCGCCGGCCTCGGTCTCTCCAGCGCCATCCCCTCCACTCCGGGATACGTCGGCGTCTATCAGTTCGTCGCGGTGGCCGTGCTCGTACCTTTGGGTTGTCCCCGCAGCGGGGTGCTGGCCTACATCATTACTTCACAGGTTGTCGGTTACACGATTGTCACCTTCTGGGGCCTGCTCGGCCTCTGGCGCCTGCAGGTTTCGCCTGCCGGACTGCGCCGGCCTGACGAAGTCTCCGGTTCATAGTTTCCGATTCTTCGCTTCTGGGTCCTGACCACTCATCTCGAAACCGACATAGGGAACTCACCACAAGAGCATGAACATATAGGAGGGTAAGGATGATTCCTCGGGAGGATGTCCCTGTCTTAGTTGAAAATCAGTAGCGGTTCCCCTGCCCGGATGGTAGCATCTGGGTTGTTTGAATGTTATGAAAGGAGAACCGCTGTGAGAAAGT
>VGIR01000078.1 GCA_016867815.1 candidate division WOR-3 bacterium
CGCCGCATAGTCGGCACCCGAGAAGCTGGAGATGTAGAGGATCGCCTTGTTGATGGGCAGCGGTTTCTTCGGACCCACGAACCGCGTCGCCAGCTGGTTTCCGGCCGCAACCCAGGAGATGGCGTTGTCAAACGTCCCGTCGTTGTAGGTCAGACACTCAGAACCCCACTCCGTCACCTTGACGCGGTTGAACTGCGCGTCATTGGCCGGGTTCTGGTCGCCGGGATTCTCGGCCCGAATCGTGTCGCGGTAGATCGCGTCCACCGCCGAAGGAACCCAGCCCGGGAAGTCAACCGTGTCTATCTGGTTGGGGGCGAGGCTGACGGTGCGAATCGAGTCGTAGACGATCGTGCCGCTGACGCTGTCGCGCATGCGGCAGCGGATGGGCACGTTGTTCTGGGCAGCGGTGCCCCAGTTCCTGACTATGGCCCGCGGCCAGAGCGTGTCGCCGAAGGCGTAGAACGGGTCAATCGGCGCAAGAATCTGCGACACGCCGATATCATTGCTGACCACCATGTCACCCTGCAGGAGCACGTTGTCGACATTCCACCAGTTGATGTTGTAGATGTCGCCGGTCCCGCGCCAGCGGATCCTGACCTGGGACTGACCCGCGGCCCATGAGTTGATGTTGAAAACCTCGGTCCCGGTGTAGCTCGAGTTGTTGTAGTTGCGGATGGTGATGGGCCAGGTTGAGCCGCCGTTGGTTGACCCTTCGATGACCGCGGTGTAGCCGCCGCCGAAGTAGTCGTATTGAACGTACGCCGTCAGCGTGATATTGGTGTAGCCAGCGCAGTTGACGGTCGGTGAAACGAGAGTATCTCGCTGGCCGTAGTCGTACGGATACCAGTAGAGCCTCGCGTATCCGCCGCCGTTGTACCAGTCATTGGCGTCCGGGCCCGCCCCGGTCCAGCCGATTATCCAGCCGGTCGGCGGGCTGGTTGAGGTCCACGAGCCGCTGAAGTCCTGGGTCAGCAGGACTGCGTCCTGCTCTCCCACCGGCATCGGCGGAGTCTGGAAGTTCTGCGGCGCCTCGGCGCGCACACCCGAGGTGGGCACGACGGTCGCCGTGTTCGACGCCCAGCCAAGACCGCTGAGCAGAAGCAAGGCCAGTACCAGAGTAGCTGCCTTGTTCAAAGCTGCCTCCTTTTTTGGGGTGGTACAAAAATGAATCCCCGTGCCGCATCGGCACCACCCAGAGGCCGATTGCGTCGGAGTTACGGCAGTCATGCCAGACCGGCTACCGTGCTTCAGTGTACGCCCCCCCCTTCCCGGTGTCAAGCAGAGAATCGACGCCCGGGATCGCTACTCGCGACGGCTCGACCGAAAAACGGACCGGGGGGCGAAGCCCCCCGGTGAAAGACGCGAACTTGCCGGCTCAGTCGGTCACTACTGCCCGGGCCGTGCCGTTTCTCGCCTTCACGAAGTAGGCACCGGTCGGCAGCGGCAGGAAGTTCAGGCCTTTGGTCGCGGCCTGGCTCAATACCGTTCTTCCCGCGGCGTCGAACACCGACACGCGGACGTCGGCATCGGAGTGGAGAGCGATGCCGAGACGGCTCGGATTAGACAGCACCCGGAGCCCGGCGCGCTTGACCGCCGGCACTCTGCCCTCGGCCACGCCCGGTATCAACGGAATGCCCCCGTCGGTGGTCTTCAGAATCACGCCGTTGTTGCCGCAGGCGTACCCGGTATCCGCCTGCCCGACAGGGAAGCAGATACCGAACATGTCGTCGGTGACCGGAACCGTTGTCCTGTAGAAGTCAACGAACGGAGTGGTCTGAACCAGCCTCTGGATGGTTCCGCCGCTCCCGCAAACGTACGCCACCGTCGTAGTGGGCATGTCAACTCCGTTGAAAACCGTCGTGGGCCAGAACCGCACGGAATCCCACAGGGTCGCGCCGCCGTCATCGGTGTAGCGGATAAGGCCGCCGAGCGAGTCGTTGCCGATAAGGCAACCATAGTTCGGGTCACTGGGTGCGAAGGCTGCGGCCACCATGTCCGCTACCGTCTGTGGTCCCTGCGGGGACGCGGTGGCAAATCCGTCCGTGGTCCCGTAGACCATGCCGCCTTTGCCGAGGGCCACGCCGATCAGGTCCGTCGCCATGCCGCAACTGGTTGACCAGCTCATGGCGCCGCCCACGCTTACATCTGCCCAGCTGCTCCCGCCGTCAGTGGTCTTAATGACCTTGCCGGCCTGGGTGCGGGGGTGGACGCCGATGTAGCCGATCTGGCCGTTGTCCGGGAACGAGATGTAGTTCAATATGTCGGTGCCCGGAATCGTCATTGTTGTCCAGGTGGCACCGCCGTCAGTGGTCCTGATTCCCGTTCCCACGATGCCGACCGCATAGCCGTTGTCGTCGCTGGTGAAATAGACCGAGTTGAGTCCGTTCAGCACGGGCGCGGACTGCGGGGTCCAGGTTACGCCGCCGTCCGCGGTCTTCAGGATGGTAGCCCCGCCGGCCGGATCAGACCCGACCGCGTAGCCGACCGTCGTCCCGGTGGGGAAATGGATCGACGTCAATTGGGCGGCCGAGCCCGTCGAAAGTGCTGTCCAGCCTCCGAAGCCGAGTGAGCACAGCAGCAATAAGCTGCCGATCACTACTGCGTTGCGCCGACTTCCAACGCTCATTCTTCCTCCTCTATCTGCCCTTTGGTTGGTGTGAGACTTCTTGTTGCCCGCTGCCTCCATCGTCCCGACACAACACTTGCCGCGACCGCCCTGCGCGGAGGGCAGGGAATGCGCCGACGAGGTAAGCCAAACAGGATGCAACAAATCAGTATACCCCCGGACTACTGCCTGTCAATACTCTAAAATGTCACCCCGGATCCGCTCGGGCCGCTCACCCGGATGCTCCCCGCGGAGTCGCTCTGAACGCTGCCGCCCCGAGCGCTCGACAAGCTCCGGCGCCAAGGAACCGGAGCGGGCCGGCCCGCACTTGACACCAGCGCCGGCGGTTTCATAATCATCGCCGATGTTGGAATCCAAAGCCGGGCCCGGGCATCAGCAGTCAATCCGGCTGGGCGGGCAGCGGGCAGTGCTCCTGGCACTGGTCACGGCCGGCCTCTTCGCTGCCTACTTGTCGGTGGAGCTGAGGCAGAACGGTGAACCGGGCTTCCCGCTCGATGACTCCTGGATCCACCTGACCTTCGCCCACAACCTCGCCCGCGGCTGGGGATTTGTCTACAACCGAGGTGAGCCGGTCGCCGGCTCCACCGCGCCGCTCTGGACTTTCATCCTGGCGTTCTTCCATTTCTTCGCGCGCAACGCCACGGCGATGGTCGTGATCGCCAAGTTGCTGGGCGCGGTTTCGCTGTTCGTATCAGCGGTCTTCGCCGGCGGCATCGCCTGCCGGGCGACCGGACGTGCATGGCCCGGACTGGCAGCAGGACTGGCGGTGACGACCCTCGGTCCGATGGGTTGGGCAATGATGTCCGGCATGGAGGTGACGCTGTCCGTGGCCCTGACTCTCGCCGGCGTCTACTTCTACCTGCAGTTCCGCACCGGACGGCGGTCGATGCTGGCATGGGTGCTGTTCGGGCTCGCCGCCTGGGCCCGGCCCGAAAGCCTCCTGCTGGCCGCATTCGCGGCACTCGACTCGCTGCTCCGCCGGTTCGCGCTCCGGCAGAAACCGGCATTCTGGCGCGGGTTCGGCATATGGCTCGCCCTGGTTCTCTGCTGGTTCTGGTTCAACCACTCGCTCTCCGGTTCGCTCTTCCCTCTAACCTATGCGGCCAAGGCCGGCAAGACCAGCCTGCTGGCCGCGGTCACCCTCCGCAGTCTTCCGCAATTGCAGGGCCTGCTGACCGTTGCCGCCCCTTCCTACTTCATCCAGTTCTGGCTGCACATCTGGCGGGCGAATCCGGTGTTCTTTCTGCTCGCAGCCGTCGGGCTGGTCGGGCTCGTGGGGTCAGCGTTCCGGCGTGGCCATGAGGGTTTCCTGATTCCGATGGTGGTGCTCGGCTACGTCCCACTTGTCGGCGTATTGTCGCCGTCATACGGAGCGGCCTTCCAGAACGGCCGCTATATCGGCAACGTTACCGCCCTGGCCGCTGTCGTCGCGGTCATCGGCTGCTCGTACCTCTGGCGCTGGATTCGGCAGCCGCGGGTCAGAGCCGGTGTCACAACCATCCTGCTGGTCACGGCGGTCTTCAACGCGGTGACCGTGTCGGCTGCGACCATCCGGAACACGGCCCGGGCCGAGTCGTCCATCAACCGCATGCACGTCGAACTGGGGCGATGGCTCTCCCGCAATACCCCTCGCGGCGCCACGCTCGCCTGCAACGATGTGGGCGCCATCGGCTACTTCTCCAACCGGCGCATCTTCGATCTGAGCGGTCTGGTGTCGAGGGAGTTTCTCGGATACCGGCAGGACCGCGCCGGCTTCATGGCCTTCTTCCGGACGTGGAAACCCGACTTCCTTGCCATCTTCCCGGCCGCGTATCCGGGTCTCAGGGACGCGCCATTCCTGGAGGCCGTCGCGTCAGCGACCGTCCGGGACAACACCGCCGCCGTCCGCGACTTCCAGCCCCAGACAAAGAGCGTGGCCGGTCTCCTCGTACTCGACCTCGCGGTCCAGCCGATGCCGGTAACAATGGCCGTCTACAAGTGCAACTGGAACCTGCTCCCGCCGCCGTAGACGCAGGCTAGATAAGCGATTCGAGACGGTCGGCGAGCCGGCGTGCCTGACTGCGCCGGTTGAATTGGTCGCGGCTCGTCCGGGCAAACTGAGCCGGGTCTCGCTTCATCTCGTCAAGCGCCTCGACCAGCCTCCCGGCATCGAGGCCGCACGCAACTCCGGCTCCGGCTTCTTTCACCAGGGCTGCCGCTTCGTCCGAGCCCTCTCCCCAGACCAGAATCGGCCGTTTCGCTCCGAGGTACTCATAGAGCTTGATGCCGACCGGCTGCGCGGGCTTGCCGATGTAGAGCAGCGCAGCCGCGCCTTTCATCAGGGCGCAGGCCTCATTGTGCGGCACTGTGCTGAGCAGACGCACCTGCGAGTCGTGTTCGAACCGCCGCCGCGTTTCGCCGTCAACCCGGCCGGCAAGGTACAGCCTGGCCTCGGGCCGCTGCCGCAGTGCCGCCATGAACGATGCGACCTCGGCCTGATTCTGCCAGAGGTTGCCGACGTGAACTATGCTGAAGCCCTCCAGCCTGGCCGGCTCGACCTCGAAGTCGGTCGGGTCATAGCCATTGTCGAGCACCTCGCAACGCGGGCCGACTGATCGCGCCGTGCCGGCATTGACACCCAGAACGAGGTCCGAGCGGTCGACCAGATAGCGGCGAAGCCGCCGCAGCGCTGCCCGCTGATGTCGAGGAGGCGGGGCAAAACCGGTCGGCCAGGGGTCGCGAAAGTCAGCGGCCAGCGGCACGTGGGCATGGGCCTTGAGCCGCACCCCGAGCAGCAGCGCGGTGAAGGGCGGGGCGCTGGCGAATATCGCCGCCGGCTTTTCCCGGTCGATGATGTGCCGCCCCGCCACCGAGCCGAACGGCAGCCAGCCGATCTTCGAGTCCGGGAACAGCAGGTGGTTGAGCAACCGCGGCCCGGCTCCGAGCCCGCGCGCCAGCGCCGGCGTGAGTCTCTTCGACTTTGAGCGAACGAGGTTGAAGAGCCGGTTCGGGTCCGCGCTCTCGGTGCGGTAGATACGCGAAGTCCTGAGGTCCTCGAGCAAACGCAGGTCGTAGTGGTAGTAGGCCACCGGCTTGACCGTGAGTATCAACGGCTGCCAGCCAGCCTCGGGCAGGAACTTGCAGAGCTTCGTCACCCGCATCACGCCGCTCAAACCCAGCGGCGGCATGTAGTAGGCGACGACGAGCAAGCGGCGCATCAGCGAAAGTCCGAAGCCCGAAGGTCGAAGGTCGATTCAATACCGGAGAATGAGCCAAGCACCTACTGCCTCAGTCCTCTCGTTGCTTTCGGTCGAGCGTCCGCAGGGCGGCTCCGAAGATGAGGTTCAGCTCCTTGGCCTCCTGCCACAACTCCCGCATCTCCGCGCGGCGCGTGGGAACGGCTGCCGCCAGCATGGTCAGCCAATGCTTGCACTCGCGGGATTCCTTACGGCAAATGCCGATCTTGTGGCGGAAGTCACGCGGGGATTCCGCGTCGTTGGCCTCAGCGTAGTTCGCCCCGATACTGGTGGCCGCACGCACCAACTGGGTCAGCAAAGGGACGGTCACTGGCGACGACGAGACTGTCTGGCAGAAACGTATGGCCGCCACGCCGAACTTGGTGGTGCGGCGTTCGAGGTCGAACTTGTCGGCCTTGTCCATGGAGTGGCGCTCGATTGTAGTCACGCCCTTGCCGGAATCAAGCGGAACGCCACACGATCTGCCCTTCGGGCTTCAATCGGAATTCGAGCTTCGGACTTCGGACTTCTGTGATAGGTGCCGCTTGATCTGCGCTGTCACTTCTTCCCCCGGAAGCTCCACCGGCTCCAGGCCTTTGAGGAACTCGAGCAGGCCCCGGATGTCAAGCGCCAGCAGGTGGTCTTCAATCTGCAGCTCCCCGGGCAGCGACCGGAAGAACGCGCCGGAGCCAAGGCTGTCCTCCAGCCGGAACAGGCTCCCGCCGACCACGTCCCGAATTGCCGACAGGTTGGGTGCCGGGAATGACTTCAGCTTCGCATCGGGCTTGCCGCCGGAGAGGACGAAGAGCTTGCCGTCCATGTCGCTCGTGTCCCGGCCCTGCGCGCTGAGCGCCTCGGACAGGATGTAGCCGTAGGTCGAGCCCAGCAGATGCACGAACAGCAACTGGTTGCCGTCCCGGAAGTAGGGGAACTGGTGGGGAGCCAGGGTGGGAAAGAGCCGCGCCTTCAGCACCGGCGCGAGCCGGTACGAATAGCCGCCGGTCCCCGTACCCTCGAAGACCTTGGTGTTGGACGAGATCGCGGCCAGCGGCCGCACCATCACTCTCTTCTCTTTCTCACGGTGCTCAACCAGCTCCCACGACCGCCCTGCCAGCACGAAGTGATGGAACACAAAGAAGACCGTACCGATCTGCCGGCCGGTAGTTACGTCATACACTTCGTAGCTGCCAAACGTCTTGTCCTGGAGATTCGAGTGGACCTTGCCGGTTTCGACCCGCTGCTCGGTGGCCGGGCCGTTGCAGTAGATGCCCGGACGCTGCGCCACGACCTCGCCGGAGTCGATCATCTGCCGGAACGTCCGGTCAATCGGCGCATCGCTGCCCGCCAGCGGCCGCAGGATTCGCCGCACCGACTCCCAGGTCGCGCCCACGCGCCGGCGCTGGAAAAGGTACGAGCAAACCTGCTGCGGTATCACCGCCAGCGCCGGCGTGTAGCTCTTCTCGTACAGCCGGCCCGTGCGCGCGCACTCGAACATAGTCTCGAACAGGAACTTCTCCCAGGAGTTGAGGTGGAGTCCGAACGCCTGCAGACAGGACTGGCGCCTACGGTTGCCTCTGCCTATCCGCTGCAGCAGCGACGAGACGTTGAACGGCGGCCGCACCAGCACCACGCCGTCAATGTCGCCGATGTCGATTCCCAGTTCGAGCGTGGACGTGCAGCAGAGCAACCCGGTCTTCTCCCGGCTCATCGTCGCTTCGACGCCTTCTCGCGCCTCGCGCGTGAGGCTGGCGTGATGCACCCAGACTCGATTCGTGAACGGCGGGCGGTTAAGCAGCTTCGCGTACTCCTCCGCGTAGGAGCGGGCGTTGAAGAAGCAGAGGACCTTTCGGCAGTTGCGTTTCCGCAGTTCCTCCACGACCCGCTCCGGCCAGCCGTCGCCCATCGGCATCAGCTCTTCGTCTATCTCGCGCCGGCCCGGCACCTGGACGACAACCGGGTCAGGAAAGTAGCGCCGGCCGATCTCGAGGTCGTCAATCGTCGCCGACAGGGCGTGGTAGCGGATGCCGGTGTTGATCAGCCGCAGCCGTTCGAGCAGCACGCGCAACTGGTCCCCGCGCGGCGTGTTGTCGAGCAGGTGGAGTTCATCGAGTATCACGGCCGAGAGTTCCTTGAATATCCGCGTGTGCCGGCAGAGCAGCGAGTCAAACGACTCCGGGGTCGTGATCAGCATGAAAGGGAGCTTTGACTCGTCGATGGCCGGGTGGTCGCCGGTCTTGCGGGCAAGAGCCAGCTCCAGGTATGCAAGCGGCTCGGACAGGCGGCGGTGAAGGTCGTTCACCAGTGCCCGGGTCGGAGACACGTAGAGGACCGCCAAACGCCGAACGCCAGACGCCGAACGGCGGATTCCGGACTTCGGCGTTTGCACTTCGGCGCTCGGACTTTGCGAGAGCAGCCGCTCGACCACCGGCGCGACCACGGCTTCGGTCTTGCCCGACGCGGCCGGCGAAATGATGACAACGTTACGCCCGGCGAGAATCAAAGGGATCGTCCGGACCTGGACTTCGGTGAGTCGTCCGAAGCGGGAGAAGAACGGCGTCCAGGTTCGCTTCAGGGCATCGCGAATCCCGCGCTCAGTCATGCCCCGTTGTCGGTTTCCGGACTCGTCCGTGTCAGCCCGTGGCCGTCCGTGTCAGTCCTTGTTCCTTGGCAGGATGCCCTGTGCCCGGAGCCGCGTCACGTCGAGCGCCTCGATTGAGAACTTGATGAAGGCGCGCACCCCTTCGATGTTGCGGCGGGAAGCTTCACGCAGCAGCCGTTTCTGATCCAAATCCGAGATCGTGAAGTCCGGATACGCCCGCCGGTAGATCATCACCATCGTGGAGAAGGCGTCCAGCAGCGCCTTCTCCTCCAGAAGCCCGAGTTCGACCCGGTGCTTGATGCGGTTGGCCAGTTTTATGTACGCGTAGTCATAGGGGCTGGGGGTGGTCGCAAAGACGAGGAGCAGCGACGGGTCCCGGTAGATGTAGGGCACCGGCCGCACCTGGTTGTGAACCATCCGGTCGTTGATGCGCTTCAGGTCCGGGTCGTTCTGCGCCGTCCTTACCAGGCCGTCCATGAAGTTCACGCTCTTGGCAAGATACATGATGTCCCAGAGATGAGTCACCGTCTCGGCTTCATCCACCAGCAGTACCAGCCCTTTCATCCCCAGTTCCCGCGCCATCCAGCTCAGGCCGGAAAGGATGTTGCAGTAGAGGTCGGCGGCAGTCGAGAAGTCGTACAACGCCGGTATGCGCTGGCCGCCCTTCACCCGGAACGGGCTCTTCTGTTCGGTCGCGTACTCCTTGGTGCTCTCGCCTTCTATCCACTGCCAGAAGACCTCGCTCTGCAGCTGGCCGGCGTCAATCCTGCCAAGCTTCGCCAGCACCGGCCCGAGAAACACGTGGTCCTTCATGTCCAGCGCGGCGCCGCTCCGCAGCAGGTCGCGGTACCCGTGCTCGGTCGCATCCTTGATGTAGCGGAGGTTATGAACGACTTCCCGGTACACCCGTTTAGGCCGGTGCGGGCTGACTTCGGCCGGGTCGAACTGGACCAGGCTCGTGGCCATGCCCGAGGCCAATGCCCGGTGGTGAACGTACTCCAGCAAATGGGTTTTGCCCGACCCGTACTCCCCCTCGACCATGAAGACGTCGCCCTGTCCGCGAGCCAGGTTCGCCAGCGCCTCGTCCAGCACCGCTATCGGTTTCTCGCGACCGAAGGTGAAAGACTCAACGTCCTGGTGGGGCACAATCCCGAGCCGGAAGGCCTCGATCATCCGGCGCGCCTGGATGGTGTCGATCTCGAACAAAGCGGGTTGCGCCTCGCCCGGGACGAAATCCCCGATGTTGAAGAGCAGCCTTACCCGCTGCGTCGGGAGCCAGAGCCGCAGCCCGCTCTGAAACTGGACCAGCAACTCGGTCCCGTGCCAGCGGCTGTCGAGAATCTCCCCATCGCCGAAGACCGGGTGCGACACCAGCCGCCGGCGTCGCTCAGGCGTCGGCTCTGCCGAGTTCCTGCTTCTGACTTCTGTCTTCTGAATTCTGACTTCTGCCTTCGGCTGCGCCTAGAACTCTTCCTTCTCGACCTGCTCCTTGTCGGTCTGCTCCAGCCGCTGGGTGGTAACCCGCAGCAGTTTCTCGGCCTCTTTCCTCCCGAACTCAAGCGCCGGCGTTGCCCGCAGCTGGTGGAACGCATCCAGTACGCTGACCACGAAGAGCCGTCGGTACCCGACGTCGAACGCGAAGGCGGAGATGGCAATGTCGGCCAGCGTGCGGAGAACGGCGTCGCGCTTCGCGTCAGGCAGTTTCATCTCGTAGGCTGCCTCGAACAGGTCGGCGAGCCGCGCGCCCAGCCGTTTCAGGAATTCGGCCGGCTCTATCCCCAGTTCCTCAAGATTGATACGCACGCCAACCGGATTGGTTTCGTTGAAGGCCGAACGCAGCCGTTGCTTCAGAGCCTCATACACGCCGCCCGAACCCTCGAGCAGCAGGTTCTCATCCGGCACCGCGTAGAAGACCATGGCCCCGGGCAGCCGCGAGTTGCCGCATTCGTCCACGAGCTGCCGCAGGTTGTCCAGGGCGCGGCGCTTGTCACGCGACGACGAGATGGACATGCCGCGCTCGGCTTCGTCGAAGAGCAGTATCAGCCCGGTGTAGCCGATGGCGTGGACCCACTGGATTAGCGAGCGCAGCACCCGGAACGCGGTCGCCTTGTCGATCCGCTCGGAAATGCGGTGCTGGACCCGCATCTCCTTCGACACATCCTCACCTTTGAGCCATTGAACGACGTCGTTGAAGCCTTCCCCATCCTCGGCCATCAGGCCCGCAAACGCTCCCCGCACGGCGTTGCTGAAGCTTGTGCTCTCGGTCGTCGGCAGGGTTTCCAGGTACTTGCGCAGGCTGTCGGTGCGATCGTGCAGCTGGCGTTGATCGTCGTGCCACTTCCTGACCACCGACTCGATGCCCTTGTCCCGGACCGCGGTCGGGGCATCGGCCGGTCGCGGGGCGATCAGGTTGGCGGCGATCCCCTTGTAGACGAGTTCCAGTTTGTCGAACGGGCACTCGGTCGGGTTTAGGCTCACATAAGCTACGCAGTAGTTGTGCCCGAACGCGAGGTTCCGGACCGTGTATAGAAAGTGAGTCTTCCCGCCACCGTAGTTCCCGGTTATCAGCTTGAAGCTGGAGAGGTTGTACTTCAGGATACCGTCGAGGTACTCATCCTCGATGACCTTCAGATAGGGTTCGAGCCCGACCGTGAAGTGCTCGATGCCGAACTCGGGCGGCGTGCCGGTCGAGCCGAGCTTGTTGACGATCGCCCGGGCAAGCTGTCTATCCATGTCCGCCCTTCGTCATTCGGACCTCGTCATTCGTCATTTGCTGAACGATATGTACGAATAGTGCGTGCCGTCCCCTTCTTCGCTGTCCGGAACCCACAGCGCCTTGGCCTTCTCGGTCGTGGCATCGAAGTTCGCCACGTGCAGCTTCAACTGCACTTCACCGACCGAGAAAGCGCCGGCCTGCTTCAGCCGGAACAGGTCATAGCTGAAGCGGACGCGCGGGTACTCGACGAACTTCTCCTGGGCCGGGTTCAGCCGGAAGCTCTCCGGCTGCATCAACAGAACCAGCTCGGACAGAAGGTCGAGCAGGAAGACGCGCGTCCCTTCGCTCAAACCTTCGAGCCCGCAGAAACGGCGGTAGGCCGCATGCAGCCTTCCGGCCAGTTTCGACGGCTCCACCGACTTCTGCCTCAACCGCTCGTTCCACTTCCTGAGCGTCGTCGCCAGTTCAAGCGGGGCCAGCGCCAGCCCGGACTTTAGCTTCTCGATTTCCGGCCCCCAGAAGATGGTGGCGCTGCCCGCTTCGAAGTCGACCCTGACCGTAAACAAGCCGACCCGCAGCAAAGGCAGCTGCCCTTTGACGGTCATGCCTGAACCTTCGAGCCCGGCCACGAACTGCCGGCCGAATTCGAACCGGAACTCGGACCGGCTCTGTTCGATTGCGGCCGACTCGTTCCGATGCCACTCGACCAGCTTCTGCCGGACTTCGGAATCGGGGAAAGCCTGGATCGCTCCGCTCAACTGAGCGATGGCCTTGGCCCGGGCGTGGACGTTGTTGACCGGGTCGGAGAGGAGATCGCGATAGGCTGCGAGGCGGCGGACCAGTCTCTGGGACTGGTCGCTCAGCGACTGGAGCAGTTCAGCAAGCCCTTCCATAGGCCTTTGAGTATAGGACGGAGGGGAGCCAAGTCAATCGGCCGTAGCTTGGAGCCTTACGCCACCCGGCAGGCCGAGCCGCGGCCGCTTTTCGGCCGTCTGAATTCGCTTGACGTGCGGCGGGGAACGGATGTATAATGGAGGCTGATGTGGGATACTCCCCGTCAGGTTGTAGCCCCGGGTTTCTGCCAGCATACCGCCGGCAGCGCAACCGGGGGTAAAGGAGGCATAGGTGCCCATAGATGAGCAAAGCCCATCTCCAAGTGAAGAAACCGGCGCTGCTCTGGCGCAGCGCTACGGTGTGCCTTTTGTAGACCTGGCGAACTTCAAAATCGACTCCGAGGTGCTGCAGATGTTCCCGGAGCAGTTCATGCGTTCGAAGCAGGTCATACCCCTCTTCCGCGCCGGCAACACGCTGGCGGCCGCCTTCGTCGACCCGGGCGACATCTTCAACGTTGACGAAGTACGCCGCATGACCGGCATGGAAGTCGAACCCATGGTCTGCCGCGACCTCGAGCTACAGGAAGCGCTCAACCAGTACTATGCCACGTCGCAGTCGGCTGACCTGCCGGACGAACCGGAATCGATGAGCCTCGACGACCTGCCCGAAGAGGAAGCAGAATCCGCGGCCCAGACCGAGATGTCGGCCGAGCCGCGCAAGATCGAAGAGCTGGCTTCCGAGGCGCCGGTGGTTCGCTGGGTAAACCAGATGATCATACGCGCGGTGCGCGAGCGTGCTTCCGACATTCACATCGAGCCGACCCGCGAGGGCCTCACGGTCAGGTACCGTATCGACGGCATCCTCCACCCCATCGTCTCCCCGAAGAAGGCCCTGCAGTTGGCGGTAGTTTCCCGTATCAAGATCATGTCGCGCATGAACATCGCCGAGAAGCGCATCCCGCAGGATGGCCGCTACGGCGCGCTCGTGGACGGGCGCGAGATTGACTTCCGTGTTTCGACCTTCCCGACCACGTACGGCGAAACGGTGGTCATGCGTATCCTCGACCGCATGCGCCTGCTCTCACTCGACGAACTCGGCCTGGCCGGCGAATCGGCGGGGCTCATGCGGGAGATGATCGCCAAGCCCCACGGCGTGATTCTCATTACCGGGCCTACCGGTTCCGGCAAGTCTACGACCGTGTACGCCATCCTCGGTGAAATCCGTTCCGGTGACAAGAACATCATCACCATCGAGGACCCGGTCGAGTACGACATGGACAAGATCTGCCAATCCCAGGTGAACGAGAAGGCCGGCTACACCTACCTGGTCGGACTCCGGCACATCCTGCGTCAGGACCCGGACGTGATCATGATCGGTGAAATCCGTGACGGCGAGACCGCGATGGTCGCCATCCGTGCCGCTCTCACCGGCCAGCTGGTGTTCTCGACCATCCACACCAACGACGCACCCGGAACCATCACCCGTCTGATCGACATGAACATCGAGCCGTTCCTGGTCGCGTCGGCCATGGAAGGCACCGTCGCGCAGCGGCTGGTGCGGCAGATCTGCCCGAAGTGCAAAGAGGACTACGACCCGCCGGCACACCTGCTGGGGGAACTGGGACTGCCGACGGGCACCAAGTTCTACCGCGGCAAGGGCTGCGAACGCTGCCGCAACACCGGCTACAAGGGCCGTATCGGTATCTTCGAAGTAATGAAGGTGAACGACCGCCTCCGCGAGCTGATCGTCACCCGGCCGCCTACCAGCGCCATCCGCATGCTGGCCCGGGAGTACGGGATGAAGACACTCTGGGAAGACGGAATCAGCAAAGTCGTCGCCGGCACCACCACCATCGAAGAGGTGATGGATGAGGCCGAAAAATTTGAATAACTAAGGGGAGCGCAATGCCACTATTCCGCTACAAGGTCCGCGACAAGGAAGGCAAGATCGTATCCGGGAGCCTTGAGGGCAGCGATCTCAACACCATCGTCGAGCGCCTCGACTCGTTCGGCTACATCCCCATAACCATCCGCGAGGAGAAACGGCAGACCGGAGTCGGCGTCGACATCGGCCGGTTCTTCGAGCGGACCAAGGCGGTCGACCTCATCAACTTCACGCGGCAGTTCGTCACCCTGCACCGCGCCGGTCTGCCGATGCTCTCGGCCATCGGTGCGCTGCAGGCCCAGACCAAAGCCAAGCCGCTGGCCCGCGCGCTCGACGCCATCCGCAAGGACCTGATGGGCGGCACCGCGCTTTCGGCGGCCATGTCCAAGTTCCCCAAGGTGTTCAGCGAGCTCTATGTCAACTCCATCTGGGCCGGCGAAACGGGCGGCGTGCTGGACGACATCCTCGACCGGCTGGTGTTGCTGCTCGAACACGAACGCAAACTGAAGTCGGACGTCGGGGCGGCCTTGCGCTACCCGATAATCCTCGCGGTCGGCTTCGTCATCGCCATCGTCGTCCTCGCGACTTTCGTGCTTCCGAAGTTCACGATTCTACTGACGTCCGTAGGCGGCAAGATGCCGCTGCCCACCCAGATCCTGCTTATGTTCACCGGCTTCATGTCCAAGTTCTGGTACATCATC
>VGIR01000079.1 GCA_016867815.1 candidate division WOR-3 bacterium
GGAAGCTGGAAGCGGGCGTCTACCTGGTGAAGGTAACGGCCGAGGGCTTCAGCACCACGCAGAAGCTGGTGGTCGAGCACTAGACCGAACCATCGGTTCCACAGGGGCGGGTCAAAGACCCGCCCCTGCTGCATTATGCCATTCCGAGGCTGGTGTCCTGCGCCGAGTCGCTCTGCGTCCTCGGCTGAGCGCATGATTGCTCATGCAATCGAAGCCGCGACGGGCAGAGCAACCTGGAGGGCAGTTCGGGAAGCAGCTCACCGAGCAATCCGCTGAGCAATAGTCAGGGCTATGGGGAGAGCAACGAGGAGAGCGACTCGGGCAGCAGCGGACCAGGCAACCCGCAGGGCGACCGTCAGAGCGACGGGACGAATAGCCGTCCGAGCAACCGGCGAAGCAACGGGCCGGATGGCGGGGAGAGCAACTGACAGGGCAACCGAGAAGGCAACGGTGAGGGTGATTCCCCGGGCAACGGCCGGAGCAGCCTGGACCGTGGTTGGGAGGGCGGCCCCGGGGGCGACGGAGGGGACTTTGCCCGGGACCAGGCAGCCCCTTGCGCAGGCCGGACTTAGGGCACGGCAGGGCTTGATGAGGCTATAGTCAAAGTCTAAACTTCCCGTATGGAAAACCGGCGGAGAAGCAGCAGGTCGGAATGGGCTGAGTTCAGTCTCCTGCTCGGGTTGCGGCTCCGAGAGTTGCGCGGGCGCGCCGGTTTGACTCAGACGCAGGTCGCCGAGTTTCTGGGCAAGCCGGCGCCCGGCGGCAAGTCCTGGGTGTGCCAGCTGGAGAAAGGGAGGCTGCGCGAGGTCAGCATCAACAGCGTGGTCGAGTTCGTCCGGGCCTGCCGGGCCGACATCGAGGAGCTAGCGGACGTCGTGAATGGGTACGTCAGGCGTCCACCCATTGCCGAAGAACGGACGAGGAATCAGGTCGCAGAGGCGGCGGCCGGCCTGCCCCTGTTCAAACGGGCGCGCGTCGAAAGGTACGACCGATTCCGCAATCCCATGACCCGCGGGCGCGAGACGCCGGAGCAGCAATGCGAGCGCCGGGTGCGGGAGGCGAAAGGCCAGGTTCGCGCCATTCGCTGGGAACGGAGATTGCACCGGGTGTGGAACGATGTGCTGAACGAGCTGGGAGCAGGGTGCGCCGACCCTCTGGCCGTTCACCTGATGGCCTACAGCCGGAAGGTCTTCGGCGCCCTGCGCCGCACGCGCAGGACCCGTCCGGTCTGGAGGAAGAAGGCCCTGGCCGGACTCGAAGTGTGGGCCGTAGAGCACGGGCTTCCGCCCGAACCGTTCGACCGGATGAAGCAGGCAGTCGTCGCTCTCTTCGCCGACATGGAACGGAGAGGCGAACTCGACTGAACTGCACGACCGCCACACCGGGAAACGGCGCAGGCCTGGAAACCTCCCGCGTGGCTTGCAGGCTGCGCGCCGGCAAGTCAGGAGTTGAGTCAGTGCCCGGTCAGAACCTGGAGCCGGGTGGGTCTTTCCCCCGTCGCTCTCCAAACTGTGCTATTCCAAGGGAGGCATCTTGCGTCGAAGCGAGGGAGCTCTCAGGCGAGACCCCTCCGGTCGCTTCGCTCCGTCGGGGTGAGAATGCGCTCGAGGAACGACCAGTGACCAGACGCCGAGTCCCAATCAAGCCCCAGCGTGCGCAGGACCGATGCCGTCCGAGGCCTTCGGGCTGGGACGTTTCCTGAGTTGGTGGTCGCTGGGACCCGGCGAGGGGTATCGAACTAGCGCCGCAAACGTGACTCGACCGCCCGCAGAGCGTTGCGGGCGGCAGCGTGGCCGGGGTCGAGGGTGATTGCCTGAGCCAGGTGATTCTGTGCCGCCATCAGGCTGTCCATGCTGACGTAGACCAGTCCGAGCAGGTAGTGGGTTTCGGCGTCGTCCGGGCTCTCGGACAGAACCGACTTGTAGAGCGCGGCGGCCTGGGGGAAGTTGCGATAGGAGATAGCCATGCGGGCCGACGCGAGCGAGACCAGCGTGCGCGCCTCGGAAGACGGGCCGGCCGCCTTGACGAGCTGCTCAAACTCAGCGGCGGCCGCGTCGGTCCTGCCGGAACCGGCCAGTGCCAGCACGAGACTGTAACGCGCCGGGTAGGACGAAGGTCGGATTGCCAGCGCGCGCCGGAGGGCAGCGATTGCCGGTCCCATCTTGTGTTCGTTCAGGTAGGCATTGCCTTGCTGGGTCCAGGCCTGGGCCGAGTAGTCCCGGCGTCTCACCGGCAGCAAGAGGGATACGGCGAAAACGGCCGCAGCGGCGACAAGGCCGACGGTTGCGCGCGCGGTGCGGCGCTGCCGGAGGGAATCAATCAGCTCCGCGAGACCGAAGCCCGCGAACATCAGCAGGAAGGGGAGAACCGGCGCACGCAGGCGTGAGAGAACGTAGAAGAGCAGGGCGGAGACGAAATAGGCGGCGACGAAGAGGTAGGCGGGCAACGCCTGCCCGCGCCGCGGCCATGCCCAGACCATGCCGAGGAGGCCAAACGCCAGCACGAGCCCGAAGTTGACGAACGCGAGCCTGAGCGCGAGCGATGCGGCGGAGGCGGTTTCCGGGTAGTAGCCGTTCGGCACCTCGTAGTTGCTGAAGAAGAGCAACAGCTTGCGGCCGACAAGCCTGAGCCAGGCCAGGGGCCGGGTGGTGATGAAGCGCAGGCCCTTTCCCAGCCAGTATGCCGATGCTTCGGACCAGCGCACCTGCCGACCTGCGATGGTTCGGCTGACCCGCTTGAGTCGTTCGTGCGAGAACCCGGGGCCAAGTTCAAGTTCTGCGGTGGGCTGCCATGTGCCGTCGGCCGCCGGATTGTTGCCGTACCAGAAGTTGATGCCGGCGTGGGCGGTGAAGAGCACCGGGTCTCGGGAGACGATGTAGTTGCGCACCGGCACCGCCGCGATGGCCACCAGCGCCGCGGCCGTAAGCGCGATCAGGCCGGAGCGAGGAGCCGGATACGAGAGACGAGGAACTCCGGCCGGCGAGCAAACGGCGGACTTGTTGCGCCTGAGCCAGAGCAGAATCAGCGGCAGCACCACGAGCATCTCGGGTCGGCTGATGACCAGCATCCCAAAGCTGACGCCGGCCGCAATCCAGAGCAGGAGACGCTGCCCGGCGGCAAGTATCAGCCGGAAGAAGAGCAGGCTGAGGAAGATGGTGATTTCCACGTAGAGAAGGGCGCCGGTGTAGAAGACGAGGATGCCGGTCAGGGCGAATCCGAAGGAAGCGAGAACGGCCGGGCGCGCGCCGAAGACGCGCCGCGTCGCGTCGTACAACAGAAAGCAGGAGGCGGTCGCGAGCACGGTCTGCAGCAGTTGTACCGGAAGCACGTGCTGCCCGAAGACGGCATAGACCAGCGCCAGCAGGTAGGGGTAGAGCGGACGCAGGAAGAAGACGTCCGAACCCCAGAAGTTGCCGGAGATGATTTCGACTGCCCATCTGTGGTAGTAGTAGGAATCCACGTACTGCGGACCCATCACTGAGAATGGCTGATTGCGCATGCTCAGCACGAACCAGAGCCGAGTCAGGAAGGTCAACGCCAGGGCGAAGAACAACCACGCCTGGTGGTCGCGCTCCGTGCCTGCCGGTCCTCGACCGGTCCGTTTCGCGTGGCGCATTGGCTGCGGGGAGTATATGAGGTGCGTCACTTCCGGTCAAGGAGACTTCGTCTCCGCTCTCTGTTCTTCCGGGGCCGCTTTCTGTCCTGGCGCCTTGGTGGTCAACTCCGCTCCCGATCCGCGGGCAGTTCCTGCAGCTTGACGTGACTTCTCTCCTGCCGACACTCTTCTGAGGTCCGAGAAGGCTGGCAGCGGTTCACCGTCGGCTGCGCTCCCGGCGCGCAGTTACGGGTCGCCGAAGCCCGGGCCCGCCGGGAGGAAGTCCTCAGGCTCGACCCGTCCTTCAGCCGGGCCGGGCAGGCCCTGGAGCAACTGAAGTCGCCGGGCAGGCAGTGCCGGTTCGGTTCTCGGGAGGAGAGAAGCGCTTGACGCGCTGTCATCCCCGCACTACGATATCTGCGGGCTTCCCAATGCCGAGAATAGAGCACGCACTCCCGAATCACCTTCGAGCACTGCTGTCCGTCGTTCTCGCCGTCGCGGGCGGTCTGTCGCTCGCGTCGGCGACGGTGCCGGTCAAGCCGCTCGGTGTCGAGCGGCTCTCCAACGGCAACACACTGATTGCCGACGGCAGGGTTTTCACCTTCTTTGACGCGCACGCGCTGGAGGTGGATAGCCTGGGCCGGCTGGTCTGGGCCTACATCAAGTGCGACGTGCCCTTCCTGCACACCGCGCGGCGGCTGCCGAACGGCAACACGCTGATGACTTCAAGCTCCGGCAACAAGGTTCTGGAGGTGAACCGGGACGGTGACAGTGTCTGGGCGATGTCGACCGCCCTTGCGTACCCGAATGATGCCTATCGTCTGGCGAACGGCAATACGCTCATCACCGACCGGGACAACAACCGTGTTATCGAGGTCACGCCGCAGCGCCAGATTGTCTGGAGCTATCCGAGCCTCAATGCCCCGCACAACGGCAATCGGGTAGGGCTGGCGAACAGACACACGCTGGTCTGCGACGGACACAGCGACCGCGTGCTGGAGTTGGACTCCTTGGGTAATATCGTCTGGCAGTACGGCTCCGGCATTGACTGGGCACGATGTGTACAGCGTCTTCCGGGCAACCACACGCTGATCGCCGACAGCTACCACAACCGGGTTATCGAACTGGACGCGGCCAACCAGATTATCTGGAGCGCCACCGGCCTGCCAAATCCCTACACCGCGCAACGGCTCACCAACGGCAACACCCTGGTTTCGGCCGGTGACTCGGTGGTCGAACTGGACTCGGCGAAGAATGTCGTGTGGAAGTACCCGAAAACCGTAGCGGTCGCGGTCGAGACCCTGTGGGTCGTGAATCCCACTTCGGGTTGCAGCCTGTACGTGCACATTCACCGACCGGCCTATGCCGGGCAGGACTATCGCGTGCCCGCAGTCATCTTCGTGCCAGGTGGGGTGGGGTACGGCAGCCAGCTCGATCTGACCACCACGCCCGACGACATCGCATCGGACGGTTTTGCATTCCTGCACTTCGACCCGGACGGACGGGGCCTGAGCAGCGCGTACCCGGAGAACTACGGCGGGCACGTGCACCAGGACGGGCTCCGTGCCTGCCTGGCGGAGCTCGCGAGCCGCGACTACGTGGACACGAGCCGGCTCGGAGTCTACACCCAGGCGTACGGCATCACCATGGCGTCGGGCATGATTGCGCGGTATGCCGAGCCGAGCGTGAAGTTCCTGCTTGATTTCGAGGGGCCGGCGGACCGGTCCCAGACCTGCCAGGATTCGGGCGGATTCGTACCGGTGCCGGCAGATTCGGAATCATTCTGGCAGGAGCGGGAGGCGGCGCGTTTCATGAAGCAGGTGCCGGCCGCGTACCTGCGCATGCAGACGGAAGTGGACCACGATTCGGACATGTTCGGCAACCGACACGCCATCCAGTTGATTGACAGCGCTACTGCCGTGGTGTATGGCGGGGCGGGAATCAGCGTCTGGACGCGGATGAACGACTCGCTGATGAATCCACCAAACAAGGTCTATACCTGGATGGACCCGCCGGTCTGGATTCCGGAGATACAGGAAGTTCAGAACTACATCCGGGTAATTCTCTACCTGCACGAACTGGCCACGGACCTGCCGGTCGCAGTCGCCGAAGGCCGCGGCCCCGGCCCGGTCGCGGCTCTGCGGGTGTATCCGCGTCCCAGCCGCGGTATACTGCGGGTCGGCCTGGAGCCAGGGACCGGTTCGCGGGAACTCCGTGTCCACGACATATGCGGCAGGCTGGCAGCATCAGCAACAGTGGGTGCGGGCAGGTCGCAGGCCGAACTGGATCTGCGCGACCTGCAGCCCGGCGTCTACTATGTGTCCGTAGCGGGCGCCGGTACGGTACCGGTCGTGGTCGTTCGCTAGCGCGGACCTGACTGCGGCGTCAACGACACCAGGCATGCCCCGGGCAGTTCTTCCGGGGCCGATTCGCGGGCAGTTCTTACAGCTTGACGTGACTTCTCTCCTGCCGATACTCTTCTGATGTCCGAGAAGGCTGGCAGCGGTTCACCGTCGGCTGCGTTTCCGGCGCGCAGTTCCGGTTGGGTTTGGTTTCCGGTGGTCACGGGGGCGGCGTTTGTTCTCCGGCTGATCCACCTGCTGCAGTTGCGGCAGAGCGACCCGCTGTTTCTCTCGCCGCAGATGGACTCGCTCTACCATCACGAGTGGGCGCTGGCCATTGCCGCGGGCCGGGAGTTCATCGCCGATGCCTTCTTCCGCGCGCCGCTTTATCCCTACTTCCTCGGTTTCTTGTACAAGCTCTTCGGTGCGAACCTGCTGCTGGTGAGGATAGTCCAGTCGCTCATGGGCAGCGTTGCCTGCGGCCTGGTGTATCTCCTTGCCCGCCGGTTGCTGCGGCCGCAAGCCGCAGGCCTCAAGCCACAAGCTGCGAATCCGAAGTCCGGTCTTCATCCCTCGTCCTTCATCTCTCATCCTGCCGAAGCGGTTCCCCTCGTCTCGGGCCTGGTGATGGCGGCGTATCCGCTGGCCATCTGGTTCGACGGCGAGTTACTGCTCGAGGGGTTGCTGACGTTCCTGCTGCTGCTCGGTTTCGTGCTCTTGCTGCGGAGCCGTGACAGCGACCGGCACTGGTGGCTGCCGGGGATTGTGTTCGGTCTGGCGGCGATCACCCGGCCGAACGTGCTCGCGTTCCTCGCGCTGCTGCCGGTCTGGCTGCTGCTGGAAGGAAAGGGGTTCACGGGTTCACGGGTTCGCGGGTTCGGGTCTCAGACTCGAACCCCAGAACCCCGGAACCCCAGAACCCTTCGGCGTCTCCTGCTCGTCTGGGGAGCGGCGGCACTGGTGGTCCTGCCGGTTACGATACGCAACTATGTTGTGAGCGGGCAGATTGTACCGATTGCGTGGCAGGCGGGAACCAACTTTTACATCGGCAACTCGCCGGTGTCGGATGGTGTGACGGCGATTGTGCCGGGGACGCGCGGCAGTTGGTGGGGCGGGTACGACGACGTGAAGCGGCTGGCCGAGGAAGCGGAGGGACGTCCGCTCAAAGGCGCGGAGATCGACCGCTACTGGCTGGGCAGGGGAGTTGAGTTCTGGCGCCGGCAGCCGGGCAAGGCGTTGGGGTTACTGCTAAGGAAGACATTTCTCTGGTTTGCCGGTCACGAGGCCAGCAACGACCGGGACCTTTACGCGGTGAAGCGCTACTCATTCATCAACTACCTGTTCTTCAGCAGCAGGTGGCTCAAGTTTCCGTTCGGGGTGCTGCTGCCGCTGGCGCTGGCCGGGGTCTGGTTCTGGCGCAGCCGCTGGCGCCGGCTGCTGCCATTGTATCTCTTTGCCGGGGCGTACTCGGCATCGTTCATCGCCTTCTTCGTCTGCAGTCGTTACCGGATGCCGCTGGTGCCGTTCGCGGCGGTATTCGCGGCCATGGGTCTGACAGGATTGATAGGACACGTGGCCAGGCGCGAACGGGGAATCGTGCTCGGTATCGCCCTCGCCGCGTTCCTGCTGCTCAACGCCAATTTCGCCGGCGCAGGCAGGCAGGTAGGCCGGGGCCAGAATCACGTCGCCGCAGCCGTGGGTCTGCACGGACAGGGCCGGGATGCCGAGGCGCTGGTCGAGGTGCGGCAGGCGCTCAAACTCGACTCCGCGCGCAGCGCCCTCTCGCTTGAGGCGGCGTTGCTCTCGAACCTGGGCGACCTTGCTGCCGCGGAGCGTGCTGCCCGGGCCGCGGTCCGGCTCTATCCGTTCGACACCGACGCCTACGAGGCGCTGGCAGGTGTCCTGGCAACGGCCGGTCAGTTCGACTCGGCCGCGGCCTACTTCGAGCTTGTCCGCAGTCGCGCCCCGCACTCCATTCACGCGTGGAACAGCCTCGGTAACATCGCTCTGTCGCGCCGGGACTATGCCGGGGCCCGCCACTACTACGAAGGCGCGCTGAGGATAAGACCGACGTTCGTGCAGGCAGTGTTCGGAATCGGACTCTGCGCGTACTACGAAGGTAACGGCGCCGAAGCCCGGGCCCGCTGGGAGGAAGTCCTCAGACTCGACCCGTCCTTCAGCCGGGCGAGAGAGGGCCTGGAGAAGCTGAAGTAGCTGGCCGGAGAAGAGCGGCCCCGGCTCATCCGGGCGCGCCGGTTGTTGACAGCTACCGGGTGCGGGTTATGATTGATTAAGGATGACCTCGGCCGGCGCGCCCCCGGCATCGGGATGCAGGGCAGCCCGGCCCGAGGTCGAAGCGGAAACCCAACAATGGCATACTCAGGAGGTAGCGTGATGAGTGGTTCGACCAAAGGGCGGTCTTCGAGAAGTGTTCTGATGATTGCCTGTCTCTTCCTGCTCGGGACGAGCGCGGTCCTCGCGGATACGCTCTGGACCAAGACCTACGGCAGTCCGTCCGGCGGCGACGACGGGGTCTGCAGCGTCTTGAGCGATACGTTCAACAACACCGTGGTCGTCGGCTGGAGCGCGGGCGCCAGCGGCGCCGGTGGCAGCGACTTCGTCATTCTCAAGTACTCCTGGTTCCACGGCAACACGATGTGGACCAAGCTCATCACCGGGGATTCGACCGACGACGTCGCCCGAGACGCGGCAATTGAAGCGACGGGCACCGTAGTCGCGACCGGCCAGACCGGCCGGGACCCGAACTACGACATCCTGACCGTGCAGCTCGATCCGAACGGGAACGAAGACTGGCGCGCAACCTACGCGGGCAGCGGCAGCGGCGGAGACGTGGGCACCGCCATCACGACCGACACGGCGGGAGGCGTATACGTTGCCGGCTACGCCCAGAACACCAGCGTGGACTTTGTTACCATCAAGTACAACTGGGACGGTTCCCGGGCCTGGGCTCAGACCTACGACGCGGGCGGTGAAGACAAACCGGTGGCCATCGCGCTCGGCCCGGACGGCAGCGTCTACGTTACGGGCAAGGGAGGTTCCGACTACCTGACGGTCAAGTACTCGGCGACCGGGGTCCGGAAGTGGGTGAAGTCGTACAACGCGCCCTACGGTCAGACTGACTGGGCGACGGCGCTGGCCGTTGACTCCGACGGAAACGCCTACGTCACCGGCACGGCACGCACGGCCAGCGGACCGACCGGCGAGAACAACTTTGCGACCGTGAAGTATGACACCGCCGGTACTCAACTTTGGGCCAAGACCTATGCCCGGAACGGGAGCGAGCCTACCGGGCTGGCGCTCGGACCCTCGGCGCTCTACATCACCGGACAGACCCGTTCGGCGACCGGTCCCGACGCTGACTTTGTCACGGTTGCCTATGACTACGCGACCGGCGACACCCTGTGGGCGAGGCGCGAGACCAGTGTAACCGGCGGCGGCGACTACGCAGTCGGCGTCGCGGTGGGCACTGACAGCTCTATCTGGGTCACGGGCACGAGCAACTACGACATCAAGACGGTGCTCTACTCGCCGGACGGAGTGCAGCACTGGGTGCAGATGTGGGAGAGCGGCAGTGCCGACGAGGCTGCGGCAATCGTACTTGACCGGAACAACAAGGTTGTGGTCAGCGGCTACATGTGGGCGGGCTCAGGCTATGACATCCAGACCGTGAAGTTCGACACGCTGCCCCTGGCCGTCTCCGAGCCACGGCACGGAGGGAAGTTGTCGGGCATCCGGCTGGCGGTTGCCCCGAATCCGACGACTTCAGGCCACGTGACCCTGAGCTACGGACTCGTGAAGGCGGGGGCGGCTCGGGTCACCGTGACCGGCGCGGACGGGCGCGTGGCCCTGGCTCAATCGCTTGCCGCCGGCGGCACCTGCCCGCTCGACCTGAGAGACCTGAGGGCCGGCGTCTACGTCGTTCGGCTTGAGTCCGGTGGCCGGGCGGCGACGCAGAAACTGATCATCGGGCAGTAGCTGCCGGATAGCAGTCAAGAGAGGGGCGGCCTGCGGGCCGCCCCTTCGGTTTTACTGCCGGGCCATTTTAGGGAGAGGAGTGAGGAGTGAGGAGTGAGGAGTTAGGAGTGAGGAGTTAGGAATTAGGAATTAGGATTTAGGAATTAAGAGTTAGGAGTCTCCCATAGTCTGTCCTCTGTCTTCGGTTCTGTTTCGGTTCCCGGTTATGGCTCAACGCTCGCCACTTTCTACCAGCGCTGCCGAATCCGGCATCCCCGCCTGCCGATAGGCTGCGGCGAGATTGCCGCGCGCACTCGCGAAGTCCGGCCTGAGCCGCAGCGCGGCCTTCAGGCAGGAGATTGCCTGAGCGAAGTCGCCATGCGCAAGGTACGCGAAACCCAGGTTGTTCAGCGTCTGTGCCGAACCCGGGTTGAGTCGAAGCGCCTCCCTGTACTCTACTATTGCCGAGTCGAACCGGCCGCTGCGTCGGAGCGTCAAGGCGAGATCGTTCCGCGCCTCGGGCGACTCGGGCCGGAGCCGCACCACCTCCCGCAGTTCCCGGATTGCCCCGGGCAGGTCTTCCCGGTCGATGAGGGCGAAGGCCAGGCCCAGGTGCGGCGCGACGTAGTCCGGGTCAATGCCTGCCGCGGCGCGGAAATGCTCCAGCGCCTCGTCTTTCCGGCCGGCTTGCTCGAGCGCCGCTGCGTAGTTCAGGTGGCCGCCGGCCGAACCCGGCGCCTCCAGCACCATCGTTCGTGACAGCGAGAGCTCGCTGCGCCAGACCGGATTGCGCCGGAGCGTCTGTCCTGCCAGGGCCACGGTGTACAGGAGAAGAACGCCGCGCAACAGGAGCGTGATTGTCCGCCCCGGGCTAGCCGTCCGGTACAGCGCCGCCAGCATGATCAGTACGCCCGGCGCGGCCAGGTAGAGCATCCTGCCCGCCGGTCCCAGGAAAACGAGGTGCGCAAACGGGAGCAGGAACAGCACCATCCAGGCATAGCCATGCCAGCCCAGGCGAACCGGGTCCGAGCGCCCGTGGCGCAGCAGCGGGAACAGGGGCAGGCCCAGAAACAGCAACCCGAGAACCGTGTACCAGGAGAAGCCGGTGAAAGCCCCGGTCAGGACGTAAATGACCTTCTGGTTGAAGGGAAAGAAGAGGAGCTGCAACTGCTGGCCGAAGGAGTTGACCACGCGCAGCGGGTCGGTGACCATCCAGGGCGCGACTGAGCCGGCGAACGGGACCCGGGCAACGCCGAGACGGAGCAGGAGGTACGCCGCCGCCGGCGCCGCCGCCGCGGCCATCCAGGCCGGGAACCGGTAGTAGCGCGCCCGCTGCGAGATGAGCCAGGCTGCGGCAAGTACGGTGAATGCCAGGGACGCCTCGATGGCCAGCCCGCTGAGCAGCAGTGAGCCGCCGAACAACGCCGGCCAGATGCGCGCGCGGCCGCGCTGTCCGCGCCAAAGGGCATAGGCGCTCGCCAGCAGGAAGAGCAGCGCGAGCAGATAGGTGCGATTGGAGATGAACGCGACGACGCAGTTCATCGCCGGATGAATCCCGACCAGCAGCCCGCCCAGTCCGGCCAGCCATGCCGACCCGAACAGCTCCCAGAGCAGCAGTGACATCAGGAAGACGACCGCCGTGTTGATGATGACGTTGGTCAGGTGATAACCCGACGGTCTGAGTCCCCACACCCTGCGGTCGGCGTGGAAGCTGAGATTGGTCAGCGGCCGGTAGTAGGACATGTCGTCCGCAGCGCGATCCGGTCCCGGGTTGTGCCAGAACCCTCGGGTGAAGAGTTGAGCCGGGCCGGCTTTTGCCAGGTAGGGGTTCTCCACAATCAGTTCATTGTCATCCCAGACGAAACCGTATTGCAGGGTCGGCAGGTACAGCACCAGCGTGGCCAGTGCCGCGCCGCCGAAGACGAACCATGGAATCCGATTCCCGGCCCTGGAGATCGTGCCGGTCTGCGCTCGCATGGGATTCGGGCTGAGGCTGGCTTTCACGCCCTATTCTAGGTCATTCCCGGGGTCAGGCAAGATGTGAGGACCCCCGAATCCGATATTGAACCTGAGGTCGGCGTCCGCCCCTACCCGCAGAATCCCGGTCCGCTCTCTGGTTCAAGGTCGGACTCGGGGCCGACATAATCGCTTGACAACCGGGGAGGGGGGGGTAGAATTTCCTCGGTTTCATCCGAAACTATCCCTGAACGAAGTGTTAGCGCCCCCGGAGCGGCGGGCATAAGGTCCGTGCGGCTGCCGGTGGCGAAGCCATCCAAAAAAGGAGGCGGGTAATGTCTAAGTACGGTTTAACCGTGATGCTCTGCCTGCTGCTGGCGGGCGGGGTCTTCGCGGGCCAAACAGGCGCCGGGCTGGCCACGATAGCCGGCGTACCAAACGCCCCCGGGTTGAACACAGCGCCGGTCGATCTTGACCCGACGCGTGCCCCCGAGGGCAGATTCATGCAGGCACCCCAGGAAGTCTATCAGCAGGACGCGGTCATCTGGAGCACCAGGGCGGTCTATCCGACCACTGGCTGCTACCGCGGCATGCAGGGTGCATACGGCAAGCGCGGCGATACGAGTTTGCTGTGGGCGGTCGGCGGGCAGGGCCCGGCATACTACCCATACAACTACGAATACAACGCGCGGACCAATGTGTGGACCATGCGGGCCAACATGCCGGAGGGATCGTCGAACCAGGCCGCGGTCTGGTGGGCCGACACTGACGGGAGCGGACAGGATTCGTCCGGCATCTTCGTCCTCGGCACCTTCAGCGGCGGGACTTACAATAACTGCTACTACTGGAGAAGGTCGACCAATACCTGGGTCACGATTGCCAATTTTGGTGGTACGCCTTACACCGGCAACATGGGTGCGTGCGTCGGGGACTCGATTTTCCTCATGAAGTTCTACGCGCCCTATTTCCGGAAGTACGACATCCGCTCGAACACCTGGGTGGATCGCCCCAACCCGTCGGTCCCCAACTACTACGGCGCGATGGCTGTCAGTCAGGGCAAAATCTACCAGGCTGGCGGCTGGCTGAATCAGCTGACGTTCCAGGAGTATAACCCGCTCACGGCGACCTGGACGAACAAAACCGCCATGCCGAGCAACGTCGGCGGCAACACGCCGAACTTGGCACCCTGGGACACCGGCGCGGTTAAGCGGATATACGCCTACGGCGGCGGCAATGGCTGGACCACCAAGAACGGCTGTTTCTGGTGGGACGTGGGTTCGAACGCCTGGACCGCCGAGGGCACCATCCCCGAAGGGATCATCGGTGCCTGGTACGGCTTCATCCAGGAAGCCGGGAACATCATAGGCATCAACTACGTTGCCGGCTACAACGGCTCAGCCTTCATAACCACGCATCGTCGCGGCGTGCCTGACGTTCCGCAGCCCAACGACGTCGGCGTCACGAAGATCATCTCCCCGGCCGATCCGTTCTACGCCTTCGGCGATACCCTGTGGTTCAAAGCCGAGGTGAAGAACTTCGGCACGGCCCCGCAGAACAACGTGCCGGTCGTCGTCACGCTGCGGGCGAAGACAGCAGGCAACGTCGTCTTCACGGCGACAGAGAACGTGCCGAACATGGCTGTCGGCCAGACCTGCACGCTCAACTTCACGGCCTACTACGCTCCGCCGGTGCAGGAAACGGTCTACATCGACACGATCGCGACCGCACTCGTCGGTGACGGGAACCCGGTCAACAACGCGATGACCAACAACGTCAAGGTGACGGAGTGGGGTTCCGAGTGTCTGACCTACAACGACGGGACGTTCGATAACGCCATCTCCTGGGTTGCGGCCGGAAACCAGATGGCGACGCGGTTCGTGGGTCCGAAGAAACCGCTGCCCATCAACAAGGCGATCCTCTACATCTCCAGCTTCTCGGGTGCCGACTATGCGGCGGAAGTGAGGATCTACGGTAACGACGGCGGCGGCGGCGCTCCCGGGACCCAGCTTGGTGTCTGGGTGGGCAACCTCAAGTCGTCGATCTGGACCAGCCTGTACAAGAACGAAGTCATGTTCGATCCGGCGGTCAATGTAAACTACGACACCTTCTTCGTCTCCTACTACCAGACGAGCATCACCCCGGCGTATCCGTACCTGGGCATGGACTACACCCCGCCGGTTACGACGAGTAACGACTGGGGCAAGTACGGTGGCGGCGGCTGGGGCGTGTTCCCGTACGACGGCCAGATGGACTTCGGCATCGACGCCTGCTACCAGGCGCGGTTGCTGGACGGGTCGATTGTCGACATCACGGCGCCGGCGGCAACGATTGACTCCGGTGCGTCGGACATCTACCCGCAGATCGTGGTCAAGAACAATGGTCTGAAGGCCCGGAGCAACATCCCGGTGGCCTTTTTCATCACGCCGGACGATCCGGCCGACCCGAGCTACTACGAGGAAGCGAACAGCGGGCCGGTGGCCATCGGTCAGGAGAAGCCGGTGAACTTCGTC